>JBBIPD010000399.1:0-4475 GCA_037443025.1 Chloroflexota bacterium | reverse complement strand
ATATCGTGATTTGGGACATGGAAAAACGCCTTACTTATGGGGTTGAGTTTGCTCAGCATCGCACAGATTACAATCTGTTTGAAGGATGGGAACTGGTGGGATTTCCCGAGAAGGTGTTCTTGCGCGGAAATCTCATCGTGGATCAAGGAAAATGGTATGGCAAAGCGGGGATGGGTAGATACTTATATCGTAAACCGGGGCAGATTTTGTTCTAATCAGCCAGGAATATTGACGCCTGTCTGAATCGCCCGCCAGCCAAAATTGTATGGACGTTTTACTGGTTTTGCTCCCCATTATTCTTCTCTCACTTACAGCGGCTTTGCTGATAGCGGTTCGCCTTCTCCGCCCTGGTTTTCAATACTATTGGCTGATCGCAGCGATTGGGTCTTTGCTGGCATGGTTCAGCATCCTGGTTATCAGGGTCAACATCCCTCAAACGATTCGCCTGTTTGAATGGCAACCCGACTGGCTATACCCGTTCACCCCAGAGCTATTGCTGGATCAATATTCCTGGTCTTATGCATTATGCCTCGCAACGCTCACCCTATCCGTCATTCTCACCGATGTAGTCAGGAGATGGGTAACTGATTGGTCGTCGTGGGTGGGGGGGTTGCTGTTAACCGCCTTGGGCGTTTCCGCCGTTCTGGCTGGTAATCTCCTGGCGTTGATTCTCTTCTGGACCGCGATAGACCTGGTCGAATTACTCATCTTGTTGGGACAACTCAATCGTAGCGAATCCCGTGAGAGAGTCATCGTTGCCTTTTCTGTCAGATTAACCGGCACCTTCTTGCTCATTTGGGCAGTCGTCTCTGCCAGTTCGGCTGAATCAGTTTTAGGGTTTCTCCAGATAACGCCTCAGACCAGCCTTGTCTTATTGGTTGCGGCTGGATTGCGCCTGGGGGTGTTGCCCATAAACCAGCCATACCGGAGGGAAATCACCCAGAAACAGAGCCTGGGGACGATTGGACGAATGGTTGCTGCCGCGGCGAGCCTCATATTAGTTACCCGGACAGCCGTTTTTGGCGTTCCCGAATCGATGACCGGTCTATTGTTGATCCTTTCAGGGATAGCCGCGCTCTACGGATCCTTTTCCTGGACAAACTCTGAGAGCGCGGTGGATGGACGACTCTACTGGATTTTAGGGATGGGCGCTTTTTCTGTTGCATCAGCGGTGCGCGCTGATCCATCTGCCAGCCTCGCCTGGGGCGAGTTGGCGATATTATCGGGAGGTCTGATTTTGCTCTCCTCTGTGCGGAATCGGTATATTGTCATCCTCTCGTTGGCTGGTCTGGCAGGATTGACGTCTCTCCCATACACGCCCGGTTGGAATACCGTGTCTTTATACCAACAACCCTTTGGGCTCGCCTTCATTTTGCTGGCGCTGGCTCAATCGTTGTTTGCAACAGGATACCTGCATTTCACCCTTCGACCAGGGGAAAAAGCGGTGGGCATTGAGCGCTGGGTTTGGATCATCTATCCCTGGGGGTTATTGCTGCTGCCTCTCACCCATTGGTTGATTTCCTGGTTCGAATGGCGGGTAACCCTGAGTATTTCAACTCTGCTCCCCGGGATTGTTATCGGGTTACTCCTAGGTGTTTGGATATTCATCCAGAGGGAATTATCCAAAAGACCCAGATTGCTGGATATTCTATATAAAGGTGGACAGAACTTAGCGAAATTCCTTTCGCTTCATTGGTTTTATCGAGCCCTCTGGAAATTTTATTTCTTCGTCGGAAGGATGGTGGGCTTGATCGTCACTCTCTCGGAGGGCGATGGTGGAGTCCTCTGGGCGTTGTTGATTTTGGTGTTATTCGTTGCGATTCTATCGCGCTCCCTTGCGGGGGGATAAATCGGCATGAATCTGGATTTCCTCGTCTATCCGGTAGTGATTTTATTGATGATCACCTCTCTGGGGATATTGATTGTCCACGAATGGCGGTGGGCGATCATCTTATTAACTTTGCAATATCTGGTTGATTTTGTTCTGGTTTCCCTTTCCTGGTCATTTTATCTGGCGCTGGCAAAGTTGATCGCAGGGTGGGCAGCAGGGGGTGTGTTATGGATGGCTCAAGTGAATCGAATTGCCAATGAGCGGAGCAGAGATGGAGCAGATGATGACCGGTTTGCTTCTTTACTGGGTATTTCTGGTAGATTATTCCGTTCATTTTCAGCGGTTATGGTCTGGCTGGTTGTGTTCTCTGTTTCTCCCGTGGTCCAAACCTGGTTACCTGCCATTCGGATCGAGCAGGTATGGGGCGCGTTTATCCTGATTGGCTTAGGCTTTTTGCACCTTGGTTTGACCGCTGAGCCATTTTGGATGGCGCTCGGTTTGCTGACCGTCCTTTCAGGTTTTGAGATTGTCTACGCCTCGGTCGAGGTTTCTACGCTTGTCCAGGGTTTATTGGCTGGCGTCAGCCTTGGCATCAGTCTGATTGGGGCGTATTTGATCCTTGCTCCCAGCATGGAGGCAGTGGATTGAGTTCTCCGGTCATCTGGATTCTCTTCCCCGGTCTGGCGGGGGTTATCCTGTTTATATTTCAGAAATACAGGCGAGCTGTCTTTATCGCCGGCACTGTATTGGCTTTCCTGCTGGGGTTGTCAGCCTGGCTTTTGCCCATCGGCAGGGAGATTTCTCTGGGGGTGATTTCGATACAATTGGCGGATACCCTCACGGTTTTCGGCAGACAATTTGTCCTGAACGCTCGAGATCAATCAGTCCTCATCCTCATCTATCTGGGTCTTGCGTTCTGGTTTGCCGGGTCGCTCACAGCCAGGGTCAGTCGAATGTTCATTCCCCTGGGTCTTGCTATCGCAGGGTTGATCACTGCGGTTCTAGCCGTTGAACCATTCTTATATGCAGCTTTAATTATCGAGTTGATTGTGCTGGTAAGCATTCCATTGCTTGCTTCACCGGGGACTCTCGCCGGGCGAGGAGTTATCAGGTTTTTGGTTTTTCAAACGCTGGGTTTTCCTTTTATCTTATTCGCGGGCTGGTCGTTGGGTGGGATAGAGAATGGTCTCCTCAGTCCGGTATTGTCGGTGTTTTCGTATGTTATGTTGGGTTTGGGGTTTTGGTTCTTGATGGGTATTTTCCCCTTTCACTCCTGGATACCCATGCTATCGGAACAATCTCACCCTTACTCGGTCGCGTTCTTGCTCTATGAGTTGACCCTGGGAATATCGTTGTTTGCTCTGGGCATTTTTGATCGCTATGTTTGGTTGAGAGAGGTAATTGGTTTGTTTCAGTTATTGGAAATTGCCGGCGTATTGATGATCATTACTGGCGGGATTGGGGCGGCGTTTGAACGTAATCTGGGGCGATTGATGAGTTACGAAGTCCTGGTCGAGATTGGCATCTCCATTCTGGCTATTCGAGTTGGGTTGGTGGAATCGGGTGAGAATACCCGATTGGGTATCTTCTTTGCCACTTTATATCCCCGCGCCCTAAGCCTGGGTGTCTGGGCTTTGGCTGCGGTAACGATTTCGCGTTCGGTGAAATCTTCTCCGGGTGCTGCCATGTCTTCAGAGAAGCTGACATTTAAAAACGTCCAGGGGGCGGCTCGCCGTTTCCCCATCGCAGCAATTGGTTTATTGCTGGCTCAATTTTCGCTGGCGGGCTTCCCCTTACTGGTCGGATTTCCGGTTCGGTTGGCGTTATGGACGGCAATAGCGCATGATTCGACCCTGATTGCGACTCTGGCTTTGATTGGTTTCTTTGGTCTGATTGTGGGTGGTTTAAGGACCATGGCGGTTTTAGTGATGGGTTCTGATGATCAAGACTGGGAGACCAACGAGAGACTGGAAGAGCGTTTTCTATTGGGATTGGGAGGGATTGCGCTGGTTGTCATGGGCGTTTTCCCCCAGATTTTCACCCCGTTATTTGCGCGAATGGCTGAAGCGTTTTTTCAAGCGCTCCCGTGAAGAATCAGACGATCTCACCCAGGCAATTCCCAACATGCTATAATCGTTGAATGCCCCCCATCATCGGGGTAAGAGTTGATAGTTTTCCAAGGAGAATCACCATGGAATTAGATCAAGTCATCAAGCGCGTGGATTGGTTGGATGACGAACGGAGAAAAGATAAAACGGTTCTGGCTGCCATCGAGGAACGGATGGTTAATCTGGAAGGAAATTTGCCGGTGCTAGCCAAGCAAATCAAGGACCTGGACAGTGAAATAACCCGGGTGACAGCGTTACTCGCCAGAATGGACCACTTCGATGAAAACTTGCTCCAGGCACGGGTTGAGAGTAAACAAGCGATAGAAGAGCTTGAAAAGGAAATAAACCAGCGCGCATCTGAATCTGAGAAGGTTCGGAGGGTGGAAATACGCGCTTTGGAAAGCACGATTGTTGAGATACGAAAAGAGCTGGCGCCGATACCGGAGTTGAAAAGGAGCCTTCAGGCGCGCATAGACGAAGAGATACGATTGGGTAAGGCGATTGATGAAGTCCGGGCGAAATTTGAGGCAGCCAGG
>JBBIPD010000398.1:3997-4244 GCA_037443025.1 Chloroflexota bacterium | reverse complement strand
TTACGCATCGTTCAAGTTCATGATTTACACCATGGCTGGCTCGCTGGGTTTGCTCCTGGCGATTCAGATGATTGGGGTTGTCTCTGGGACATTTGATCTCCTGGAGCTTTTCAAAGTATGGACTTCGTTAGATAAACCCTTGTTCGGTCTGCCCATCGGCACCGTTAAGGCGATAGCATTTTGGGCGTTTGTTATCGCTTTTGCGATCAAAGTGCCGGTATGGCCGTTCCACACCTGGTTGCCAGAT
>JBBIPD010000398.1:0-3987 GCA_037443025.1 Chloroflexota bacterium | reverse complement strand
CCACAGCCGGCTCAATGATTCTGGCTGGCGTCTTGTTGAAGTATGGCGCTTATGGATTCCTGCGATTGATATTACCTTTATACCCCGATGAAGCCAAAACCTATGCCGGAGCGTTGGGGTTCCTGGCAGTGATGGCGATCATTTTTGGGGCGTTAGCCTCATACGGGCAGGATGATTTCAAGCGCCTTGTGGCATATTCCTCGGTCAACCATATGGGCTTTGTGGTTCTGGGTATTGCAGCGGCGGCATTTGCTTACGGAACAGAGGACGCCACGATTGCCCTGAATGGAGCTGTGCTTCAGATGTTCAACCATGGGCTTTCGGCAGCCGGAATGTTCTTCCTGGTGGGGGTGATATATGAGAGAACCCATACGCGTAACCTCAAAGATTACGGCGGATTATTCCCACTAATTCCGGTGTATGGCGGCATTCTGATTTTCACTTCTATGGCATCCCTGGGTTTGCCCGGTTTGAACGGTTTTGTCTCTGAATTTCTGGTGGTTCGAGGCTCGTGGCCAATTATGTCGGTCTATACCGCCCTGGCGATGATTGGCTTGTTTTTCACAGGCGCTTATATCTTGAAGGGCATCAAGATGGTGCTTCATGGACCGCTCAATGAAAAATGGGTGGGTCATGTCAGCGAGATCAATCTGCGGGAAATCGTTGTCATCGCCCCACTCATGGTGTTGATACTTTGGATAGGGGTCTGGCCAGCATGGATACTAAACGTGATCAACCGGGCAGTTGTTTACTTGCGGTTGATGTGAGCCTTTTGTGCTGGGCGCTGATTCGGACCGGACTGTGTTTGTGGATTAATTCGAACACCGATCTTCGAGGTGAATAATGCAATTTCCAATTCTGAGCGTCATTGTTTTTACTCCAATTCTTGCGGCAATTCTCATTTTGCTTTTACCTGCTGAGCGAAAGACAGAGGTCAGGGTGACAGCCCTGGCTGCAGCTACATTTGCTCTGGCTTTATCTGTTTGGGCGTATTTTGCCTACGATATTGGCGCTGGCGGTTATCAGTTCATTGAGAAATATCCGTGGCTACCCCAATTGGGGATTGCGTACCATGTCGGCATAGACGGTATGAGCGCGCCCCTGGTTTTGCTAACCGGCGTTGTGATGTTCACCGGCGTGCTGATATCCTGGGGTATTGACGACCGACCGCGTGAATTTTTCGCCTTTCTTTTTATCTTAGCCACCGGCGTATTCGGGGTTTTTGTCACTCTGGACCTCTTTATGCTGTTTTTCTTCTATGAAATCGCAGTATTTCCAATGTATTTGCTGATTTCTATATGGGGATGGAAAGAAACCCGCGAATATGCGGCGATGAAGCTGACTTTGTATCTGTTCGTTGGATCGGTTATTGCTTTGGTTGGCGCGTTGGCAATGTACTTTGCCTCCCCCATCCGAACCTTCGATATGCTCGTTCTCGAAAATGCCGGTTATTCCACAACTTTTCAGCAGTTGTGGTTCCCCTTTGTATTTTTTGGTTTTGCTGTTTTGGGCGGTATCTTCCCGTTCCACAACTGGAGCCCCGATGGACACGTGGCTGCGCCAACCGCGGTTTCCATGTTCCACGCAGGGGTGTTGATGAAATTGGGCGCTTTTGCAGCTTTGCGGGTGGGGATCATGCTGCTGCCTGAAGGCGCCAAAACCCATATGTGGTGGATCATTTTGCTCACTCTGGTCAATGTGGTATACGGCGCATTTATCGCCAGCGTCCAATCTGATTTCAAGTATGTGATTGGTTTCTCCTCGGTCTCACATATGGGGCTTGTCGCAATGGGGTTTGCCACCCTGAATAACAACGGTTTGTTGGGGGCAGGGGTGCAGATGTTCTCCCATGGCGTGATGACGGCTCTCTTCTTTGCTGTGGTCGGGATGGTTTACGACAGGGCGCACACCCGAGAAATCCCCAGGTTGGGCGGCATGAGGAAAGTGATGCCGTTAGTGGCGATTGCCTTTATCATCGGAGGCTTGGTCTCGATGGGCATGCCCGGCTTTTCGGGGTTTATTGCTGAGTTTCCAATTTTTATGGGCGTGTGGGGTTATCAACCCTGGATTGCAATCGTGGCAGCCATCTCGATTGTGATTACAGCGTCGTATATTATCCGAATTATTGGGCGGGTATTCTTTGGGAATATTCCCGATGAGTTTGTCGGTCATGTCGGTGATGTGACCGTTCTAGATAAAGTGGCTTTGGTGCTGCTCTCTGCTATTCTGATCGTCATCGGTGTTTACCCCTCGATTATGGTTCCACTGGTTCAATCTGGTGTGAATAATATCATGCGCCTGCTGGGAGGTGCCTAGTGTCTGGTGTCGTCTTCGAACCCTGGATGGTTGTTGCCATCTTGCCGGAAATTCTGCTCGTTGTCCTGGCAATCTTCATCATTCTCCTGGACTTAACCCTTTCAGAGCAGCATAAAGGTGTTCTGGGGTGGGTGGTTGCTGTTGGTCTGGTATTGACCGTGATTGCAGGGTTGATATTCTCCCGCCCGATTAACCAACAAGCTCAAACGATGTGGGGAGGCATGCTCTCGAATGATTGGCTGGCATTCGTATTTCGCATGCTGTTCTTGTTTGCGGGAGCAATTACCGCCCTGTTTTCTATGAATCTAACTCAATTAGGCAAACGGGGTGAATATTATCTGCTCATCCTGGCATCTACCCTGGGTATGATGCTCATGGCGGCATCTGCAGATTTAATCATGCTCTATCTGGCAATTGAGACCACGTCTATTCCTCTGTATGTCCTGGCGGGCTTCCTGACCAAGGACGATAAGTCCACCGAATCCGGCTTTAAATACTTGCTGTTTGGCGCCATGACCTCTGCGATCATGCTGTATGGTTTCAGCCTGCTATATGGCTTATTGGGAACGACCAACATCAATGAGTTAGCCCAGATGGTTCAACAAAATACGGTCAGCGTTACAACGCTAATGGGAATCATCTTTTTGGTGTTGATTGGGTTTGGTTTCAAGATATCAGCGGTCCCGCTCCATTTTTGGGCGCCGGATGTTTATGAGGGCGCGCCTACGCCAATCGCCGGATTTCTCTCCACAGCTTCGAAGGCAGCCGGTTTTTCGGTGTTGTTACGCGTCTTTCTAGCGGTATTTCCAGCGCTGGCACCATATTGGGGGGCAATTCTCGCTGCCCTCGCCACCGCAACCATGACCCTGGGAAACCTGCTGGCGTTGGCGCAGAAGAATATCAAACGCCTTCTGGCATATTCGTCCATTGCTCACGCCGGTTACGCCATGATTGGTCTTGTGGCGATTTCATACCTTGGGGCGTCTGGGGTTGTTTTTTACCTGATTGTGTATGTGATAACGAATCTGGCAGCCTTTGGTGTTGTTGGCGTTGTTGGCAGAATAACCGGCAATGACGAGATTGCCGCCTATTCTGGTTTGAGCCGACGCGCTCCCTGGTTAGCTTTAGCGATGCTGGTGGCATTTCTGTCGTTAGCCGGCATGCCGCCCTTTGGCGGTTTCATTGCTAAATTTCTGGTTTTTGCGGCGGCTGTCAACGCCAATTTAATCTGGTTGGCGGTTGTAGGTGTGTTGAATTCAATCATCGGACTATACTACTACCTGACGGTCCTTAAGTATGTATATCTTTACCGTTCGGAAGACGAAGACAAACCGCTACCGGTGACCCAATCCTATCAGCTTGGTTTGGTGGTTTTATGCCTGGGGATAATCTTGATTGGGACGCTCTTCGCTCCCTGGTATAACCTATCAGGTGCGGCGGCAACAACGCTTTTCCCTGGCTTTTAAGATTGACGGCGCTTAATTCTATGATAAAATTCCGGCGTTATGAACCCTAAAGGCACGTCACCAGAAACCAACCCCTGGATGGCTGTTTTTAATATTAAAGCGCTTACTGTTGGTGCGGAAGTCGGGTGTGCGACTCTGATTATCGTTCTCGTGGCAGTGTTTGGTGGGATAGGGTTGGACAGAGCGCTTGGGACTAAACCGCTCT
>JBBIPD010000397.1:0-2658 GCA_037443025.1 Chloroflexota bacterium | reverse complement strand
GTGGACCGACGGGCACCCTGACCGGTGCGGTGACCGATGCGGTTACCAGCGCCCCTATCCCATCCGCCAATATCTTTGCCGATGGCGGCTTCGATTTCAATGGCACGACTGACGCTAACGGGGTCTACACCATGACCGTCGCCGCGGATACCTATGACGTGACCGCTTCTGCTTTCGGCTATCTGCCGGAGACAGCAACCGGCGTGGTTGTCGTCGAGGATGGCACCACAGTGCAAGACTTTGCCCTCACCCCGGCGGAAGCTGCCCTGGTCTCGGGCGTGGTGTATGATGTCAACACCGGCTGGCCTCTGTACGCCAGGATTGATATCGCCGGCTATCCTTACGGCAGCATCTGGACCGACCCGGTAACCGGTTACTACGAAGTGAGCTTGCCGATTGGTTCCAGCTATGACTTCACGGTCAGCGCCTGGGTGCCTGGCTATCTCCCCTCGACCGTTTCGGTGCCGGTGGCTGGACCAACCACCCAGGATTTCCCCCTGGATGTGGATGTCGCCAGCTGCGTTGCTCCTGGTTATTACTACGCTATCTCAGACCTGTATCTGGAGGACTTCGAGGGCGGTTATGGCAACTGGACCTTCGACGGTCTCTGGAACCCGGAGAGTCAGGCGGATGTCTGCGGATCGCAGGTGGCGCCGTTCCCCAGCCCGACCAACGCGGCGTACTATGGGATTGATGGCGTCTGCACCTTTGATACCGGCTCCACCACCACCGGCAGCCTGACCCAGGTCAACCCGGTGGCGTTGCCCGCCGATTCAGCCATCTGGCTCTCAGCTTCCTCCTGGTCGGCGACGGAATGCGGCGGCGATTGTTACTACGATAAACGCTACTTTGAAGTCTCCACCGACGGAGTCAATTTCACCAATGTCGGCGCGGTGAACTTCGAGTACACCTGGGGCGAGCAAACCTTCGATATCAGCCAGTACGCCGGTCAGAATGTCTATCTGCGCTTCCGCTTTGACAGCGTGGACTCTGTTGCCAATTACTACTTTGGCTGGATGCTGGACAACGTCAAGTTGCAAACCGCAGAGTGTCTACCCTTGCCCGGCGGTCTGGTGGTGGGCAACGTCTATGACGAGAACACCGCCTCTGCTGTGAACGGCGCCGACATCTGGAATGACGGCGGCTTTTCAGCCGTCAGCCAGGCGACACCGGACGACCCCAATGTGGACGATGGATTCTTCACCGTCTTCTCCTCACCCTCGGCTGGCGGCGTCAACCACTACGCCACCAAGAGCGGCGGGTACGGGATTGATCAACGCACTGTCCCCGTCCCGAACGGTGGAACCGTGGAGCAGGACTTCTTCCTGCCGGCGGGCTGGATCAGCAACGATCCTGGCTCTCTGAGCGTCACCCTGGACTTCGGTCAGGTGGAAACCCTGCCCTTGACTCTCACCAACCTGGGCGCTCTGGCAGCCAGCTTTGAAATCCGCGAGAAGGATGAGGGCTTTACCCCCGCCGTCAGCGGCAA
Source organism: Chloroflexota bacterium (assembly GCA_037443025.1). GTDB lineage: Bacteria > Chloroflexota > Anaerolineae > Anaerolineales > UBA4823 > JAQBDA01. The sequence continues at coordinate 1,169 of JBBIPD010000397.1, read as the reverse complement.
GCTGGAGTGGCTGAAGCGCTCCGAGACCGGGGTCGAGATGCGCGTCAATCGTCCTGGTAAGAGGGAGGTCAGCGAGACGGCATACCCCAAAGCCATCCGCTGGACGCCCGACGCTCCTTCCGCAATGAATGTCCTGGTGTACGCCGATGACTACATGCACCCTGCGCCCAACACCTACATAGACCAGGCTTTGCAATCCCTGGGCGTGGCTTACACCGCTCATTACGAGGGCGATTTTATCGGCTTCGAGAGCGACCTGGTTTCGGGTGGTCCCTGGGACCTGGTCATCTTTGCCGATGAAAATTACAGTCCGCCCACCAGCCTGGACGCCTCCCTGAATAACTATGTCCTGGGCGGCGGTAAGCTGGTCTTCCAGACCTGGACGATGGGGAATTTCCCCTTGCTCGCAAGCACTCTGGGTGTGACTTATATCACCGATGACTACGATCCGCCCGCCCCGGTCTACTGGTGGGATCCCGGTCACCCGGTCTTCACCGACCCCGAATCGGCGCCGGAGTACACCAACCTGACGGGAGGCATCTACGGCATCTACGGGCAGTACGTGGAGCCATATGCTGGCTTCGCTGCCCTGGCGGGTTACACCACCCCCGGTCCCGATCCCAACCAGGCTGCCATGGTCCTCAACGAACAAGGCACCACCATCTTCAAGGGCTTCGTGGATGGCTCCAACAGCGCCGACGTGGACGGGGACGGCAAGGCGGACGCTTTCGAACTGTGGGTCAACATCATCTCCGGCATCGAGGTCGGTTTTGCTGGGGATGTGCCCTGGCTGAGCGAGTCGCCCATCAGCGGCACCCTCTCCGGCAACTTCACCCCTGTCCTTGAATACCGCGAGGGCGATACAACCATCGCCAAGCCGGGCGAGGCGGTGGAAGTGGTCGGCATGGAAGCTCCGGCTGCATCTGGCGAGGTCACCGGCGCGCCGTCTCAGCCCTACGCTCCCACTGCGGTGTTGTATGACAACGGTCCCTTCGTGACCAATCCCGGCGGCGGCTTCGGCGGTGCAGATTTGAGCGCCCTGCAGACCGCTCTGGGTATGCTCACCCTAGGCTTTGGGCATCAATACTCTCTGGGCTACCGCATGGCAGACGACTTCACCGTCACCGATCCAGAAGGCTGGTTGATTGACAAAATCACCTTCTTTGCCT
>JBBIPD010000396.1:0-2288 GCA_037443025.1 Chloroflexota bacterium | reverse complement strand
GCATCTCGTGATCAATATCAATCTTATGAACCAACCCGACTTCCATACTCATTCTCCGCGTAAGACTGGATTTATGAACGAGGGTATCTTAAGGGTAAATATGAGAAAAGTCAACCCGTGGAGGCGGGGATTGTCTGTTGGCTTAATCTGGTAAATTCGCAAGGGATACCTTTACAAGCCCGAACAATCTCGGGTATATTAGCAGCAAAGGACCCTTTGCAAAGATGAATATACAGCCAGTTACATTGTCGCTACGGACCGTCCGCCTGGAACCCTTGAGCGAGGCGCATATCCCGGGTTTGTTCAAAGCCGGGCAAGATGAAAGCATCTGGCGTTATATGCGTTACGGAAAGATCGAAACCGAGGAACAGATGGCGGCGTGGGTGCGCAGCTTGCTCGCCGCTCAGGAGCAGGGGACCGATTTGCCATTCGCTGTGGTTCACCTGGAGACAAATCAGGTGATTGGGTCAACTCGCTATTTGGAGATTCAACCCCACAATCGTTCCTTAGAGATAGGCGGGACCTGGTACACACCTGCTTTTCAGCGGACTTCGGTCAATACGGAATGCAAATATTTGCTCCTCAGGCATGCTTTTGAGGTCCTTGGCTGTGTTCGGGTGCAATTTAAGACGGATGTGCGCAATGAACGTTCTCAAAGGGCTTTGGAGCGGATTGGCGCTGTAAAGGAGGGCATCCTGCGCAATCATATGATTTTACCGGATGGTTCTCTGCGATCCTCTGTATATTACAGCATCTTGCAGGCTGAATGGATGGGGGTAAAGGCGAGGCTTGAGGCAAAACTGGGTCTTAACCAGGGCTAATTGAGGGTCAATAAAAAAACCGGCGCAGGTATTGTGACACCTGCGCCGGTGATAGTTTATCCGTGCTTAATCGGCTGCTGTGGGTTGTGCGCCTAAGGATGTATCGCCTTCCAGGAACACCTGGTCTTGTGGGTACTCGATCTTCTCCTCGGTCCGATTTTCGGTAAAACGACCGTGGACGAAACCGGTGCCTGCCGGAATGAGTTTACCGATAATCACGTTCTCCTTCAAGCCATACAAAGGATCTTCCGCAGACGCGATAGCGGCTCCTGCCAGCACCTTGATCGTGTGCTGGAAAGATGAGGCGGAGAGGAACGAGTCGGTGCTGAGGGAGGCTTTGGTGATGCCGAGCAGCATCTCGATGAATTTTGCCGGTCTCTTGCCCTCAGCTAACAGGCGTTCGTTAATCCGTTTGAGTTCCAGCAGGTCCACCAGATCGCCAGGAAGGAAGTTGGTATCTCCCGGGCGGGTGATCTGAACTTTGGATAACATCTTGCGACTGATGATCTCAAAATGCTTATCGTTGATGTTCTGACCCTGTGAGCGATAGACTTTTTGAACCTCTGAAAGCAGATAGTTCTGGCAAGCCTGGCGACCCTGGATGCGCAGGATGCGATGCGGGTTGAGGGAGCCCTCGGTCAGAGCATCACCGGGGTTGACCCGATCGCCATCCTTCACCAACAAGCGGGCTGTGCTGGGTATCTCATACTCAGCTTCCTGCCGATTTTCGTGGGATACAATCACTTTGTTATCTTCGATTCGCACCCTGCCCGCATTCTGAGCCAGGATGGATGCGTTCTCGCCGTGGTAAGCCAACACGTCGTTCTGGCTGACCTCGGAGCCATCTTCTACGGCAATTGTCCAGCCTTCGGGTAGAGCGTATTCGTCGTTGATCATTTCGCTATGCTCGACGCGCACATTTCGCATATCGCTGTAGCGGTCGGATTGCATCACCTTGACCACGCCGCCTATCTCCGTAACCACAGCTTCGCCTTTGGGGGTCTTGCGGGCTTCGAAGAGCTCTTCTACACGGGGCAGACCGGTTGTGATGTCGCCTCCTGCAGCCACGCCGCCGGTATGGAAGGTGCGCAGGGTCAACTGCGTGCCTGGTTCGCCGATGGATTGGGCTGCCACAATCCCCACCGCGGCGCCAATATCAACCAGTTTCCCACGACCCAAATCAAGTCCGTAACATTTGGCGCAGATGCCGTGAATCAATTCACAGGTGAGGGGTGAGCGGGCTTTCACTTCCTGGACATTGGAGGTTGCAATCCGCCGAACCAGGTCATGGTCGAGGATGTCATTCCGTTCTGCCAGGATTTCTCCGGTGACCGGGTCAACGATGCGGGCTGCTGCCAGGCGCCCATATAAGCGGGCAGAGAGGGATTGCCCGGCAACGTCATCGCTGCGGCGGATGATGATCCCATCCTCGGTGCCGCAATCCTCGTCATTGATAATCACATCCTG
>JBBIPD010000395.1:0-3476 GCA_037443025.1 Chloroflexota bacterium | reverse complement strand
GAGAAGCAAGTCCACAGCCTGGTACCCCATTTCATATAATGGGATGTGGATACTGCTTAAGGCAGGATCATGGGCAGCGCCTTCCAGCCGGTTGTCAAACCCAATCACGGCGACATCCTGAGGGATCTTCAGCCCGGTTTCTTTGAGGGCTTTCATTGCCCCCAACGCCATTTCATCATTGCTGGAAACGACGGCAGTAAAAGGAGCGCCGGAATCGATGATCTGGCGCATGGCAGAATAACCGCCATCATAAACATGCCGCCCAAAGGCGACCAACCGCGAATCGCTTTCCAGCCCATATTGCTCGAGACAGGTTTGATATGCCTTCAGCCGCTCCCCGGTGTCGCCTTCCATATCTTCCAGGCTTCCGGCTAAAAAGGCAATCTGGCGGTGCCCATGATGCATTAAGTGGCGGACCGCCTCAAAAATGCCGCCGGCATTGTCGGCTACAAGAGTCGGACCAGGCTCGCCTGAACCGATGAATAAGACAGGATGCCCGGCTTGGATCAGACCCTGGATATACTCTGAGCGCGCCGCAGAATGTAAGGGGTTGAAGACAATCAACCCATCTGTATTGTTTGAACTGATTGGAATATAGTCTACATCTGGAGCGGGGACTGGCCAGGCAGGTCGGATTGGGTCGGTAGAGCTGGCTGAGGTGCCCATCCCGCAACCAAAGAGGACGTTGCAGCCCAGGTCTTGCGCCGCTTGATTGATTCCACGAAAAACGGGCTTAAGATAGCTGAGGTTTGTAGCTGTCCGGTAGAATTGCCAGCCAGCCAGAACGCCAATCGTGGGTTTCTTACGTAAATAGTTGCGGCGCATCTCAAGCATATACGATTATAAACAGAAAAATGCACTTTTAACTTGAATCCACCTCCTTATTATTGCTGGTTTCCCAGAATCCACGCTTGGGGGTCATCAGAGTTGTTTGGATAAAGATTATCCCAAACCGCCCTGTTCACCATCTGCTCAAGGGAGGCTCCGATTAAGCCGCGCTTATTTATGGACGCAGAGGTACTCCTGGCTGGGGCAGCCAGAAGATGGTGATCATTAACTGAGTCACGGATATATCACACCAGCAAACCAGGTGCTGGCTGAAACCCAACCATCACCACTGCCGCCCCAGCCCTGATTGACCCAGAACCACCGGTTATGTTTAGTACCCCACCATACCTTTTTTGCCTGCCATGCATACCCGAAAGCAAGCGGATAATGGCTGAGCCATCCTGTTCCAATAATCACCGGTGTCTTACTATAGTAAATCGTATCGCGAGCGAACTCGCGTATTCCAGACCAGGGGATACCTACGACACTGTACTTGGTGTACAGCTGTGTGCCAGTTCGACCCTTAAGGTAATTGCGCGCGCCGCTCATCTGCCATGGGGGAGTGGGAGCACTACCAAAGATACACCCTGTGCCAATGCGGTTACGGATTTCCCAGGTGATATTTCGAATACCGTCATCCATATATTTTGGAGCCACAGCATTTAGACCGTAGCCGCCATTCTCCCGATAGATGCCCCAACGAGGGCGCCAGTAGTTCCAGGCGTTATTGCTCGCCTCAAAATCAGCCCAGCCAAACAACATCGCCCAGGCAGTGGCACCGCAACCACTCGGGCAACTGCTCGTACTCGGAGGAGAGCCAGCCGGAATCTGGTAATACATGCTTTGATCGTTGTCGACATACCAAGCCCAATATATGTTCAAAGGAACCCAATCTCCCTGGACGTTCTGCGGCTCCTGGAATTGTAGGGCTGTCTGTCCTCCAACATTCCGGGTTACCAGCGGCAACTGGACAGTATAGGGCTCCCATATAAGGAATTTGACCGTTTCGACAGGGCTACCAGAGCAGTTAATCGTAACATCCAGAGGTAACGCTTCTCCGAGGAGTGAGTCCGTCACGGTGATCTTATACAAGGGGAGCAACCCGTCGCGGGTGACCAACTCGGTCTGGACGAATGGGGTGCCGGAACCGGAGAGAGAAATCAGCGGATTTTCACAAAGCATTGCCAACGTATAAACATCCCCCTTATGCAAAATAACTCCGTATTGTTCGATAAGCTTCTCGCCTTCCCATTCCTCAATGGCTTCACGGCGTAGACCTTCAATGAGAACGCCATACGAAGAGGTATAACCTGCTTTCAATTCTCCCCAAGATTCCCATCCGCTCAACTGTAGGGTTGAACTCACAGGTCCGGTTATAGTCAGCGTCCCTTCAGATGGGGGAACGGTATCGTCCTGAGTTGGGTCTGGCGTCCAAAGGACTTCCGTCAATTCAATCGGTTGATCAAGCCAGGCAGGATCCATCCCGGTCACCTTGACCAGTTCCGTCTCCGAAACAGCCGCCAGGTTTCCCTGCCCATCCTGGGCTGCGTAAGTGAGCGCGTCGAGTTTATAGAATCTCACGGCTTTCTTGCCATCCTGGCTGGCTTTGTGTATTAACAACTGGGTGGGCGATTCGCCGGTAAAGCTCCAGTGGGGAATTGGGAAGTCGTGCTCGCCGGTGGAGAGGATAATAAAGCCAACCGGCTGTGATTGATCAAATATCTGAAACTCATAATACGCCACGCCTTCGACGTCCGGACGATACAGAGGACGAACTGTCGTGCTCAACCAGGCTTGCTCCCATCCCGGCGCCATCTCGCTGCCGCGCACTTCTTCCATCAATTGTGCTGCCCGCCGATAAAAGTCTGTTGGGATATCCGAAACAGGAATATCTTGCACAAAATCCCAGAATTTGTTGCCGCTCAGTACCTTGCCCTCCAAAGGTTGCATGTATTGAATCCAATTCTCATTGATAACCGAACCATCAACAGAGATCGCCCCGGTTGAGACGTAACCACTTAAATCCGTCTCCACCAGGTTGTAATATTCACACACGGTGGCGACTTGCAGCGCATACCACCCCTCAACATTGGTAAGGGTGCTGGCGATTGGAGCACCTAAGTCATCTGCGGTGCTGGAGCAGTACAGTTCCACGGTCACCCCGCTTAACGGCGTGCTTTCATCTCCCAGGTCGCCTGCATAGACCTTGCCTGAGAAGTCGAACAGACGCACCGTGCTTCCATAAATATCCAGCCCCAAAGTCCCACTGTTGCGCCCGTCCTCCCAGGCAATAAAGTAAGCATCTGAATTGTCCGCTGCAAGATAGGGTCTCCCCTCCCAACTGCCCAGGCTGGAGATAACCGCCTCTCCCTCCGGAAGCGTCCCATCACTCGCCACCCTGCGGTAATAAACATCATGGTCGTCGGGACTGAACTCGTAATCCCAGGCTACCAGGTACTCATTGATTGCCGGATGGTATGCCACAGCTGGTCTCTCCCGATGTTTCACACCATCCCAAGAGATGCTGAAATTTATCCCTACCAGGGACCCGTCGGGTTTTACACGCTGACCATAGATGTCACAGTCCTCACCCCAACCCAAGTGTTGATCCAAACACACCACCAGATCTTCGCAAACAGCGCTGATGA
>JBBIPD010000394.1:0-2585 GCA_037443025.1 Chloroflexota bacterium | reverse complement strand
ATGGGGCGGATTGGCGACGTTGTCCGGGAAAAAGCGGGTCTGGCGTATTACGCCCACAGCAGCCTGAGCGGAGGTTTGGGACCTGGACCCTGGATCGTCTCTGCAGGGGTGGACCCGGTCAATGTGGACAGGGTTATTGAGCTCATTCGCGCCGAAATCGCTCGTTTCACCCGCGAGCCGGTCGAGAAAGATGAACTGGCAGACAGTCAGGCAAATTTTGTTGGACGTTTGCCCCTCACCCTGGAATCGAACGGCGGGGTGGCTGGCGCCTTGCTCAACCTGGAGCGGTATCAACTCGGTTTGGATTATTATCGCCGCTACCCCGACCTGGTCAACAGCGTCACTGTCGAGCAAATTCTGGAGACTGCCCAGACCTACCTCGACCCAGAACGATTGGCAATTGGCGTGGCGGGTCCTTGAATGTGAGGAATATGTCGCTCGCAACCGGCGTCGATCTTGTGGATATCCAGCGCCTGCAAGGGGTTATTGACCGTTATGGCGAGCGGTTCCTACGGAGAATCTTTACCGACAGGGAGTTAGAGGAAGTGGGGAAGAACACCGCTTCGCTGGCGGCGCGCTTTGCCGCCAAGGAGGCGGTTGCAAAAGCCCTGGGGTGCGGAATCGGTGTTGTGAACTGGCGCGAGATTGAGGTCTTGCGCGGCGGACAACGCGAGCCGCGCCTGGTTTTGCATGGCTCAGCTCAGCGGATTGCCCACGGGTTGAACTTGACCGAGTGGTCGCTCAGTCTCAGCCATACCTTTTCTCTCGCCATTGCCATGGTCGTAGCCATTGGAAAGGAGGGTGCTAAAACCTGAGAATTCGGCTCTGTCATCGAAATCAATCTTGTCTGTTGGCGTCAGGTTGATCACTGGAATCTACTGTTCTCAGCCATGGAGGAGACTATGTTTCGCCGTATTCTATCAGGAGCGCTTATCGTTATCCTCGTTGTGGGTATTATTCTGGTTGTTTACGGGTTCATTACCGTACGCCGCTCGTTCCCCCAGGTAAATGGAGAAATCCACCTGGCTGGTCTGAACGCCCCGGTGGAAATCTATCGCGACCGATTTGGCATCCCCCATATTTACGCCAGCACTGCCCATGATTTGTTCTTTGCCCAGGGCTATGTTCACGCCCAGGACCGTTTCTGGCAGATGGACTTCTGGCGTCATATTGGCTCTGGGCGTCTCTCCGAGATGTTCGGCGAATCGCAGCTTGAGACCGACCAATTCTTACGCACGCTGGGATGGGCGCGGATTGCCCAACAGGAATTTGCGGCGATGACCCCGGCGGAACAGGCAATCCTCCTGGCGTACGCCGATGGGGTGAACGCTTATCTGGCGGACCATAAGGGCAGCGCTCTAAGCCTGGAGTACGCGATTTTAAAGTTACTCGCGCCCGATTATTCGCCTGAGGCATGGCAGCCTTATCAATCGCTCTCCTGGGCAAAGGTCATGGCATGGGACCTGGGGGAAGGGCAACTATCGTACGAGATTGAGCTGGCGGAATTGTTAGAATTTTTGACCGCCGAGCAAGTGGACGAGATTGTCCCGCCATACCCCTCAGACCACCCGGGCATTGTCCCCGGGTACTCGATCAGCCCGGTCTCCTCGTCTCAGCCGCAGAATCTTCAATTGCTGGCAGATCTCTCCCCGGCTTTCAGGGAGCTGGCTGCCAGGGTGGATGGGGTAAATTCCCTGCTTGGCTCGGAGGTTGACTCGTTGCGCGAGGGCATCGGCTCCAACAACTGGGTCATCTCAGGAGCGCGGACTGACACGGGCTTGCCCCTCCTCGCCAACGACATGCACCTGGGAGTGCAGATGCCCTCCATCTGGTATGAGGTGGACCTGCACTGCCAGCCTAAGAGCGATAGCTGTCCTTATGAGGTGACGGGTTACTCCTTTGCCGGAGTGCCTGGCGTGATTGTCGGTCACAACGCGAGGGTCGCCTGGGGGTTCACCAATGTCGGTCCAGATGTGATTGATCTGTATATCGAGAAGATCAACCCCGATAATCCAAACCAATACGAGGTCAACGGTCAATGGGTGGATATGGAAATCGTCAAGGAAACCATCCAGGTGGCGGGCGGCGAGCCTTACGAACTGATGGTACGCCATACCCGGCATGGACCGATTATCTCAGGGGTGTATGGTCCGTTGAAAAGGTTTGATGAACAATCCGAACTTGACCTCGCGAAAGAGTACGCTATCGCCATGCGCTGGACTGCGCTTGAGCCAACCCGCATCATCAGCGCCATTCTGGGGTATAACACAGCCCAAAACTGGCAGGAATTCCGCCAGGCGGCGGTCAATTTCGCTGTCCCTTCTCAGAACACGGTCTATGCGGATGTGGATGGCAACATTGGCTATCAGACTCCGGGGAACATCCCCATCCGCAACCCTGACCACAGCGGTCGCTTGCCTGTCCCGGGCTGGACTGATGAATATGAATGGCAGGGGTATATCCCCTTCAACGAGTTGCCTTACACTTTCAACCCTGAGGCGGGTTATATCGCTACCGCCAATAACGCCGTTGTAGAGCCGGATTACCCCTACCCCATTTCCTACTATTGGGCGGCAGGCTTTCGC
>JBBIPD010000393.1:0-2297 GCA_037443025.1 Chloroflexota bacterium | reverse complement strand
CCGCAGGCCGCCAGCGCCATGCTCAGGGCAACCAACAGGCTCAGAAAAACAAACAGTTTACGCATCTTTCTTCTCCTCACATATGAAAGTAGGATTTGGATACAAAGGAAGGCAAGTATCTCAATTTGCCGAGGTTGACATCACCTCCTTTCAGAGTTTACGAAACCTTATGGCAGGCCACAAAGTGACCTGGCCTGATTTCACGAAATTCCGGTCTTTGTTCCGCACAAATCGCCTCGGCAATCGGGCAGCGGGTGCGAAATCGGCAACCTGACGGCGGGTTGACCGGGGAAGGCACGTCCCCCTCTAGTATGATGCGTTTCCGTTTTGCGTCCGCAACCGGATCCGGAATGGGAACCGCTGAAAGCAACGCCTGTGTATAAGGATGCAACGGCTCTTTGTAGAGCATATCCCGATCGGCTAGCTCGACAATGACGCCCAGATACATCACTGCTACCCGCTTACTGATATGACGCACCATCGAGAGGTCGTGAGCAATGAAGAGATAAGTTAGATTGAATTGTTCCTGCAATTCCTCCAACAAGTTGACCACCTGCGCCTGGATGGAAACATCCAGCGCCGAGATGGGTTCATCGCAAATAATGAACGAAGGCTGCAAAGCCAAAGCGCGCGCCACGCCAATGCGCTGCCTCTGTCCGCCCGAGAATTCGTGCGGATAGCGGTTGGCGAACGAAGGATTCATCTTGACCAGGTTGAGCAGATGTTCCACCCGCTCGTTGATTTCCTTGCCGCTGATCACATTATGGACCATCAGCGGCTCGCCGATGATCTCGCCGACGGTCATGCGCGGGTTCAGGCTGGCGTATGGATCCTGGAAGATCATCTGCATCTGACGGCGCATCCAACGCATCTCTTCGCCTTTTAGTTTGACCAGGTTGGTGCCCTCGAAATAGACATCCCCCGCAGTCGGCTTGTACAATTGCAGGATCGTGCGCCCGGTGGTTGATTTGCCGCAGCCCGATTCGCCCACCAAGCCGAGCGTCTCGCCGCGCCTGACATCGAACGAAACTCCGTCTACCGCGTGCACCGCGCCAACCTGCCGGCGAATGACGCCACGATAGATCGGGAAGTGCATCACCAGATTCTCGACTCGCAGTAATACGTCATTGTTCGTATTCATGAACGGCTTCTCCCGGTTTTGGTATCTACCCAGCAGGCGACATGATGGTCTGGAGAAAACGGTTCCAACGGAGGATTTTCTTGCCAGCAACGCTCGATAGCCCACTTACAACGTGGCGCAAAAGGACACGCTTGTGGCTTTTGAAACAAAACGGGCGGCAAACCTTCAATGGAGAAAAGCCGTCTGTGTTCTTTTTCATCCACGCGAGGCAGGCTTCCCATCAAACCAATGGTATAGGGATGCTGTGGAGAAGCATATAAATCCTTGACCGGCGCTTCTTCAATGATGTACCCGCCATACATGACCATGACTCGCTGGGCAATTCCGGCCACCACGCCCAGGTCATGGGTAATCCAGATGATCGCCATTCCCAACTCATCGCGCAAGCGCTTGACCAAATCCACAATTTGCGCCTGGATGGTCACGTCCAGCGCGGTGGTGGGTTCGTCTGCAATCAAAATCTGCGGATTGCAGGAGAGCGCCATAGCAATCATCACCCGTTGGCGCATCCCGCCCGAATATTGATGTGGATAATCCTTCAGACGCTCTTTGGCATTGGGTATTCCCACCATTTCCAACAACTCAACCGCGCGCGCCTCGGCTTGTTTCTTGCTCATCCCAAGATGGAGGATAAGCGGTTCTGTCAATTGGCGGCCAATGGTTAGCACGGGGTTCAAAGAAGTCATTGGATCCTGAAACACCATGCTGATCTGTGCGCCGCGCACATGGCGGATTTCTTCATTGGACATTTTCAGGAGATCTTGCCCGAAGAAAAACGCTTTTCCCGATGTAACCTTGCCGGGCGGCGAGGGAATCAACCCTAACACAGAAAGCATAGTCACACTTTTGCCGCATCCGCTTTCTCCAACAACCCCCAATGTTTCCCCCTCCTTCAAATTGAAAGAAACACCATTGACTGCATGAACGATTCCATCTGGAGTTTTGAACTGCGTTGCAAGGTCTTGAACCTCAAGGAGCAAATCAGGCATCCGCGCAAGTCCTTTTCTATAATAGGATGTGTACAACAAAAAAGTTCGCGCCGAACAGTGAATGCAGAATAATTAGATTATACCTAATTCTACAAGGTCGTCAACAGGTGGTAAGTCAAGAATTCGCGTCGTTTGGCTTGCGCAGGATTTTACGCCAATCCAGCATA
>JBBIPD010000392.1:0-2012 GCA_037443025.1 Chloroflexota bacterium | reverse complement strand
GAACCAGGGGGAGTGGTCATCTGCAGCTATTTCGTCGGCACCTTGCTCCAGGTGCTGCCCGGCTCGATCAGCCAAAACGGGACGGTCTGGGTGCGGGTTATCGCCCCCGATGGTAACAACGGCTGGATTGTGCAATCTTTGCTGGTCACGGCAACTCCCGCCCCAAACTGGTAGCCTCCAAAGCCATCAACAGCCGAGGGCAGGCTCAGGCGGTTAAATCCTGCGAACCAAAGGCGCCGGGCAACAACTCTTTGACCGTTGCCTCCCTCACCAAACGACCGGTTTCGTCGGCAATCAACACCAGCGTATCCATCCCGAACTCCGCCAACACCTGGCGACAGGCGCCGCAGGGCGACCCGCCGTTTTTAGTCACCACCGCAATCGCCGCAAACTCGCGCTCGCCTTCGGAAACAGCCTTGAAGACAGCAACCCGCTCGGCGCAGATTGTCATCGGGTACACCGCATTTTCAACGTTCACACCTTCATAAACGCGTCCAGATTTAGAGAGCAGCGCCGCACCCACCGCATACTTTGAATACGGCGCATACGCCCACCGGCGCGCTTCCCTGGCGGCGGCTATCAATTGTTCTCGTTCATCGCTCGTCAACATCGCCTACCCCTTCGTCATCGTTTAGCGCAGGCAGCGCGCTCTGCACCCGAACCTTGCGGATGCGCCTCCCGCTGACTTGCTCCACCTTCAAGATTAAATTATCAACCTGCAGGCTTTCGCCGCTGGCAGGCACCCTTCCCAGACGGCTGTAGATAAACCCAGCCAGCGTGTCGGCTTCTTGCTTGGGGAGGTGCGTGTTCATCACCTCATTGAAATCGTCCAGGTCTATTCGACCCAAAAAGATATATTCGCCTGGCGCAACTTCCTCGTAAGGCAACTCTTCCCCCTGGTCATACTCATCCAAAATCTCGCCCAAAATCTCTTCGACAATATCCTCCAGAGTAACCAAGCCCGCTATCCCGCCATACTCATCCACCACAATCGCCATATGCACCCTCTGACGTTGCATTTCCGCCATGAGTTCATCCACTTTTTTCGCTTCAGGGACAAAATAAGCCCGGCGGAGCAGCGGTCGCAGCGACTCGAGCGTTTCGCCCTTGCGCCAGACCTGGAGCAAGTCTTTGGCATAGAGCAGCCCTAAAATATTGTCAACGGTACCCTCATAGACGGGAACACGGGAGTGCCCGCTCTCTATAAATGCATCCACCGCTTCCGGGAGTGGAGTGAACACATCCAGGACAAGCATATCAATCCGGGGCACCATAATTTCCCGCGCCAGAGTGCTACCCAACTCGAAGATCGAATGAATCATCCGGCGTTCGCCGACCTCCAGGTTGCCTTCCTGTTCTCCGGCGTCCACCAGACTCCTTAAATCGTCCTCAGAAACCGCAAACATCCCAGTCGCCTCAGGCGCGATTTGTTGACCGCCCGAGAGGAAACGGGCAATCGCCACCGGGGGATATAAAACCGCTCCAAGGATACGGGTGAAGAAAGTCAATCGGATTGCCCACACGACAGAGTCGCGCAGAATTGAAGACTGCACCAACAACTCTAACCAGTACAGCGCCACAGCCAACAGGAACAGGATTCCCAAGCCCGTCAATAAATTGGCAGGGGTAAAACGCTGCCAAAACGCAAATACCACCATTCCTGCCAGGAGCAAGCGCCAGAGCAACCGCGCCAGATTCAAGCCCGCTTGAGCGTTCTGCGGGGTTTCAATCAACGCTATCGTGGGATTAATTTGTTTCTTCCCCATTTCCTGCCAGGTGAGCAACCGCGGCAGGCTCGCCTGTGAGAGGGCAGTCTGGGCAGCCACTGTTGTCAGGTTCAATGCCAACAGCGCAATCATCCCGCCAATATAAAGGAGAATCTCAATCTCATTCACGTTTTGCCAGTTTCTTGATCGCCCGCGCCGGAACACCCACCACCAGGGTATAGTCTGCCACGTTTTTCGTCACCACCGACCCAGCCCCGGTGCGCGCCCCCTCTCCCAGTTTCACCG
>JBBIPD010000391.1:0-2089 GCA_037443025.1 Chloroflexota bacterium | reverse complement strand
AGAGTGGAAGTCAATAAATGGGCTATAATGTCCGTTTGAATGGGAAAATCTGGATTCAGGAGGTAAAGTTGGGGAGAGTCATCCATCTTGATTCGGCAGGCAAGCAGCGAACCCTTCTTACCAGAAGCGTCTTGACGGCGATACGACTGTTGATGCAGCAGCAAGAGGTGAACGAACAGACCCGAGACCTGGCGGCGTATATTGCGTTGGCTTTAGAGGAGATCAGTAACACGATAGACCCTACGGTTTCAGCCTGGGAGAAGCGGGGTTACTGGCTCAAGGCAGATCGGTATCGGATGGAATGGAGTTGGGCGAAGACGCTTGGGGAGAAAATGGAGCAGGCGCTGCGAAAGGAGGACTGGGGAATGGTAGCGCAGATTGCGGCTGAGATTGCCAGCAGGCTGGCGAATACTGCTATCCTGAAGCGACTTGGAGCTCGGGCTCCCTGGGAAGGCGCATGGGATAGACTGATGGAAAAGCCTTCTAATAATCGCCAATAATTCGCGTAGCCATATTCACTCAACCTTGAAACCATATCCACCACCCCCTGGCGTATAAATACACAAAACATCCCCTTTTTCAGCATAGAGATTAATCTTACCGGGGAGGGGCAGGGTAGCCTCGCCTCGCTTGAGTTTGTTTTCGCCTCGGGCGCCAAATTCTCCACCCATCAGTCCGTAAGGCGCTAAACGCCTGCGCTCAGAGATGAGGTTGATCTCTGCCGGGCAAAGCAGCTCAATCTCGCGAATAATCCCATCGCCTCCCCTGAATTTTCCATCGCCGCCAGAGCCCGAGCGTATCTGATAGCGCAGCACCCGCAGCGGATAGGCGAACTCTAAAGCTTCGATGGGTGTGTTGAGGGTGTTGGTCATATGGCTATGGATGGCAGATGGACCATCTTTGTCCGCTCTGGCGCCCCCTCCTCCACCAATGGTTTCATAATATGCAAACCTGTGTTGTTTTTGGGGGTCCCAGCCGCCAATGGTGACGTTGTTCATGGTACCCTGGCTGGCGGCGGGGATTTTATCGGGCAGAGCGGCGGACAGAGCGCCTAAAAGGACATCCACAATGCGTTGCGAGGTCTCCACGTTGCCGCCGGCAACGGGCGCGGGTCGAAGGGCATTAACCACAGTCCCTTCGGGAGCAATGACCTGGATTGGGGCGAGACAGCCGGCGTTTTTAGGGACATCCAGTCCGATGAGCGAGCGAAACACATAATAAACAGCTGAGAGGGTGATTGCATAGACCGCATTCAGGCTGCCTGTTACCTGAGGCGCTGAACCGCTAAAATCAACAACGGCGCTGTCTCCCTTGATAGTAACAGTCACTGTGATAGGAACTGGTTCGTCGGATATGCCATCATCGTCCAGGTGGTCGGTAAAACGATACGTACCGTCGGGGATACGCGCCAGAAGCGCCCGGGTCATCCGTTCGGTATAGTTGAGCAGCTCATCCATGTATTCAAACGTCAGCGACTGACCGTAGTGGTTGAATGCCTCGACCAGGCGTTGGGCGCCGCGATGATTGGCGGCAATTTGCGCCCAGAGATCGCCGGCGCGTTCCTGGGGTGTGCGCACATTGGCAAGAATCAGATTGAATACAGCCTGGTTAACCACGCCCCTTTCCAGCAGCTTCAACGGTGGGATGATCAAACCTTCCTGATAGAGTTCGCGCGCAATCGGCATCGAGCCAGAAGCGATGCCTCCCACGTCGGCGTGATGGGCGCGGTTGGCGACGAATCCAACCAGTTCCCTTTCTTCCAGATACACCGGCGCAACAAGAGTCAGGTCGGGGAGATGGGTACCGCCTCTATATGGGTCGTTGAGGATGATTTGATCGCCCGGGTTGAACGGCTGGCATTCTCTAATCGCGGCGGCAACCGAAAGCGGCATAGACCCCAAATGGACCGGGATATGAGCAGCCTGGGCAATCATGCGCCCCTGGTTATCGAAAACGGCGCAAGAAAAATCCCTGCGTTCCTTGATGTTGGGGGAGTAGCTGGCGTTGCGCAAGACGACCCCCATTTCATCCGCGATGGCGGAGAAGGAATGTTTGAAGACTTCGAGGAGGATCGGATCAAAGCTCATTT
>JBBIPD010000390.1:0-2159 GCA_037443025.1 Chloroflexota bacterium | reverse complement strand
GGACCAGGTTTCGGAGTAGTTCAGCATGATAAATCTGGGGAGGCAGAGAGATTCGATGGCGGTGCGCTTCCCCATCAGCGCCAACGATGGATGGTCTGTCGTGCGCGAAATCCGCAATTTAGAGGTGCAGGTGGAGGGCAGAACGGTGAGGACGCGGCGCATCCAGGGCGAAGACCCATACTGGGGCGGCGGTTCGGTGCCCTGGGCAGAGTTCGAGGCGAAGTTCCCTGCCGGGAAGGATGTGCTCATTCGCGTCGCTTACACCCTGGACGGCACCGGTTATTTTCCCTTCACCTCGTTCAACTACATCCTGTCCAGCGGGGCGGGGTGGAAAGACTCCATTGGCAAAGGCGAGGTGATTGTCAGGCTGCCCTACGCGGCGACGGTCGAGAATGTGCTCCTAGCGGGGGATACCGGGTATTCCTTCTCCAGCGACGGGGCGGTGCTGGACGGGAAACAAATCCGCTGGACCTTCAAGAATCTTGAGCCGACCGGGGAGGATAATATCCATGTGGAGCTGGTGGCGCCGGCAAAGTGGTTGAAGGTGCTCAAGGAACGGGAGAATGTGGCGAAAAACCCAAACGACGGCGAAGCCTGGGGCAGGTTGGGTAAGCTGTATAAGGAAATCGCCTTCTTGCCCAAAGAGTTGCGCCCCGACCCGGGCGGGCAGGCATTGTTCGAGTTGAGCAAACAGGCGTACGAGAAATGTCTGGCGTTGAAACCCAATGACGCCGAATGGCACGCCGGTTTTGCTGAATTATACTGGTGGATGTACAACACGACTTCCTGGAGCGATCCGCAAAATGATACCTATCTGATTCAATCCCTGGATTTGTTGAAGCGGGCGATTGAGATTGACCGCAAGAGCGCCAAAGCGCGGGAATTGCTGGATATCATCACCTGGAACAGCCCGGGATATGTGGAGCAGGCGGGAGAGGGCTATGTCTTTGTGTACCTGACCGCCACCCCGACCCGTATCCCAACCAGGACGCCCATCCCCGCCAGCCCGACGGCGACGGCGGAGCCAACAGCGACGGCGATGGCGATGAGCAGCCCGACCGCCGCGGCGGTGGCGGTTGCGGCGCCGACGCGCACGCCAACCGCGATGGCAGAGGCGACGAATGCTCCAATGGCGCAGCCGCCGGATGCTCCCATGACCGAGGCGCCAATCGAGCCTAGCGCCGCCTCGGGTAAGACGGGCATCCAGGTCTGCGGGGTGGGTCTGATGCCGGCTTTGGCGTTGCCCATGGCGGCGCTGGTATGGGGCGGCAGGAGGCGGGAGAGCAGGCGAAAGCAGGGGAGGTGAGATGAATTACCTGGCGGATGAGCTACAAGGGGTGGACCTGGAGAAGTATATGCGCCTGGCGCTGGAGGAGGCGCTGGCGGCGGGCGAGGCGGGGGAGTACCCGATAGGGGCGGTGGTGGTGATAGACGGGGAAGTCATCGCCCGTGGCAGGGCGCGCCACCGAGAGACGCGCTCCCAGCTCAGCCACGCCGAACTGAACGCCATGCTGGCGGGCGGAGAGCGCCTGTGGAATGAATTCGATAGAGCGATGCTGGTGACCACGGTGGAACCGTGCCCGCTGTGCCTGGGGGCGGCGGTGATGGCAGATATCCCGCACGTCATTTTCGGCTTGCACGATGCGGTCATCATGTCGGCGCTGACGCTGGAGCATAACCCGTACGTGCGGCGGCATATCAAAAGTTACTACGGCGGGGTGCTGGAAGCGGAGGTGGCGCAGTTGATGGCAAAGTACGAACCGCGCTTGCTGAACTATATGCAAACCGGGATTTACCGGTTTTTATAAATTGGTTTGGGTTTTGCTGCGCTTGACCCCCCTCAAGGATGTGGTGGGTTGGGTTTCGCTGTGCTTTACGGGGTGTCGAGCGGCGGAGTTTGCAGATATTTGCCGCGAATGAGATGAGTTTAACCGCAGAGACGCGGAGAGCGCAGAGAATTAAATTTAGATTTCTCTGTGGTCTTTGGGTTATCTCAGGGAATTCACAAACTATTCTGACAAAATGAATCGGTCATTACGAACCCGGTGCTCTATGCCGACCGGCGGTCTTTGCCGGGTGAAGCGTTCTCACCATGAGGCAGGGACTGCTTCGTCGCAAAGGACGCTCCTACTCATAACATAATTATGAGACCTCCGCTG
>JBBIPD010000389.1:0-2203 GCA_037443025.1 Chloroflexota bacterium | reverse complement strand
TGAATGGTCGCCTGGCGGGCGTCTTCCAGTCCTTTCTCTTCAATGGCAACCCGAGCTTTCTTGACGAATGCCCGAGCGCGACCTTTGAAATAACGGTTGCGCAGGCGTCGTTTCTCGTTTTGCTTGTTACGTTTTATTGCAGACTTAATATTCGCCAAAGCCAATCCTCCAAATGATAACAAAATCCAAAGTCACGGTCGGTTATTTTACTAGATGATAGCCGTTTTGTCCAGAAAAATTCATCTTTGATTTTTAGGGGGGGAGCAATCAGACGGGTTGGACTTCGGGATTGGCTTGAGGAATGATTGACAGGCAATTGAGAACAGATTATGATAAATCTTGCCCAGGCTGGTCGGGCGATCGCGGCTCCGCTTGGCGGAGCTGAGGAAAGTCCGCACTCCATAGAGCACGGAGCCGGGTAACACCCGGGATGGGGGCGCCACTCCCCAGTTATGGGCGGATGGCGTTACCTGTCGGACAGGACCACAGAAACAAACCGCTGGCTGAGGGGTATCCTTCGGCGAGCAAGGGTGAAAAGGTAGTGTAAGAGACCACCAGCGCTCGCAGTAATGCGGGCGGCTAGGCAACCCCCTCTGGGAGCAAGGTCAAGCAGGGACAATCGCTCATAGCCGTCAGCTTTGAGCGGGGAGGCTGCTCGTCTCCTGGCTGTTTTACAGCCGCAGTTCCGGGTAGACCGCATGAGACGCGCCGAGAGGCGCGCCCGAGAGAGATGATCGCCGGGCTCGGCTCACGCATCGCCGTGGTTCGAGCTTACAGAATGCGGCTTATAGACCAGCCTGGTCTCCGCCTGGCGCTTCTCTGTTTGGATGGGCAGGGTTTATTGACCGTTTTCGGCGGATTGAAAGCACCTCAGGTATTTGCGGAATTGACCCAAATGAAGCGATTCGCTGGGATTAAAAAAATTCACCTCCTCATCCTGCCGGTGGTCATCTTGTGGCTGACAGGTTGTCTCCCAGCCACTCCCACGGTTCGTCCTGGGGCTTTATCAGTTGCAGCAGAAATGACGCCGACGCCTGCCTCAGGCGATATGACCACCGAGGCGCTCGATGAAGATTTCCTCAATGAGACCACTGAAGAAGAACAGTTCTTATTCGTTGAAGAACTTATCGTCGGTTTGCTGTTGGTGGCGGTCGTGGTGGGGATTGTTGCCCGACGACTGCGGATGCCCTATACGGTTGGACTGGTTGTTATCGGTCTGCTCCTGACCCTGCAAGGACGGATTGACATCCAGGTTTCACCCAATCTGATTCTGGCGCTTCTGCTGCCCCCGTTGATTTTTGAGGCGGCATTCCACCTTAACTACAATGACTTACGCCACAATCTGACGATCATCCTCGCCTTTGCTGTTCTGGGCGTGATTTTGACCACCATCCTGGTTGGCGGTATGGTGGCTTGGGGCACCGGTCTGGCGTTGCCGGTTGCGTTGGTTTTCGGCGCTTGGTGTCTGCGACCGATCCGGTCTCTGTGGTCGCCCTTTTCCGGGCAATGGGGGTGCCCAAACGTCTGCAATTGATATTGGAGGGGGAAAGCCTGTTGAATGATGGTACGGCGATTGTCCTTTTCAACTTGTTGCTGGTCGCCGCCATCCGAGGCGCCGAGAGCTTCAGCCTATCAGCCGGCATTCTGGAATTTGTCCGGGTTTCTGGCGGCGGGTTGCTGGTTGGCTTTATTCTGGGATGGTTGACCTCGAACCTGATCAGCCGAATTGACGATTACCTGATTGAAACCACCCTGACCAGCATCCTGGCGTATGGATCATACCTGATTGCAGAACACCTTTTGGGAGTCAGCGGGGTTTTGGCGGTGGTTGCCGCGGGGTTGGTGAACGGCAATATTGGTCCACGCGGCATGTCTCCCACCACCCGCATTGTGGTGTTCAATTTCTGGGAATATGCAGCTTTCCTGTCCAACTCTTTTATCTTTCTCTTGATTGGGCTGCGGATTGATTTGAATGATTTGTTCAATTCCTGGCAGCTTGTGGCGTGGGCGGTGATTTCGGTCCTCATTGCCAGGGCGATTAATGTATATGGATTGTCTTTAATCACCCGAGAGGTTCCGGCTAAGTGGCAACATGTGCTCTACTGGGGTGGATTGCGCGGCGCAATCTCCCTGGCGCTGGCTCTCAGCCTGCCAAATATCCTCGAGGGTTCGAGTCAGATACAACTGATGGCGTTTGGGGTGG
>JBBIPD010000388.1:0-2290 GCA_037443025.1 Chloroflexota bacterium | reverse complement strand
TGACGCCGTTCTCGATACCCGAATCCATCCAGACTGATGCAGCAATCAACCCCGGCAATTCCGGGGGACCGTTGCTCAACCTGAAAGGGGAAGTGATTGGGGTGAACGCTCAAATCGAGACGGATGGGCTGAGCAATAGCAATCTGGGAGTGGGTTTCGCCATCCCGGTGAGCATTGTCAAGCGAGTCGTGCCCGACTTGATTCAATTTGGTGAGCACAAATGGGCTTGGCTCGGAGTCCAGGGCGGTAATGTCACTCCATTGTTGGTGGAAGCGATGAATTTACCGGTGGATAAAGGCGCCTATATCGCATCCGTATTGTCATCCGGTCCCTCAGCTAAAGCCGGGTTGCGCGGCGCCGATGAGACACGCACCATCCGGGGTCGTCAGGTGGAGACCGGAGGCGACGTCATCACTGCGATTAATGGGCAGCCCGTGAATTCATTTGATGATTTGCTGATTTATATCGCTTTGCAGACCGGACCCGGTGATGAGGTCACCCTGAAAATCCTAAGAGATGGCAAGTACATGGATATTGTGGTAAAACTGGAAGAGCGCCCCACCTCTTTGAACAGTTTCACACAACCTTGATGCCCGCGGGTGGTAGAAAACGAACGAGCGCGCTGCTGAGGAACAGGTCAGCAGCGCGTTTTTTATTTTTTACCTGGAGCCGTTGAGGGAAGCGAGGAGATGGGGTAGCTCGCTTAAGTTGGCGATTTGGGCGTCGGGGTGGATGGTGTCGGCATGAGCGCGGTTGGCAGGGGTGTCGGCGCGGCGGGTGATCCAGATGCCCCTCATGCCGCTGTTTTGAGCGCCGAGGATGTCTGCCCCCAATGTGTCGCCCACCATGACCGACCGCGCCGGTGAACTCCCCAGGCGCTCCAGGGCGATAAAGAAGATTTTTGGGTTCGGTTTGCGGATTCCCTCGGCGGCTGAGCTGATTATGGTTTCAAAATAGGGACGCAAGCGCGCTCGGTCAATCAGGGATTGCACATCGGCATCGTCGCTGGCGTTCGAGATCAACCCCAGGCGATAGCCTTTTTCCCGCAGGGCATTCAGAGTGGAGTGGGCGTCGGGTTCTGTTTTCCAATACGCCTGGGTGACGGCATACATAGATGCCAATGCCTCTCGGATGACCTGATCCGATACTGTCGGGTAGCCAAATTCGCTTAAAACCTGGCGCAAGATGTAGGCGCTGGTATATTCGATGAATTCGGTCTCGCGTTCGATAAAATAAGCCTGCAGTTCAGAACGAAAACGTTCGATAAAATGGCTCTCATCGAGCTGATACCCGGCGGTTCGGAGAAAATTGAGCAACTTGAGGTTGCCTTCCTGAATCGCCTGGCTCCAATCTCCATCGAAATAAATCAAGGTGCTGCCCAGATCAAAAAGGACGGTATCGATTTTTTTGTCTTCTGTTGGAGGGGATTGGCTCATCTTGGTCGGGCTAATACCCTTGCTCCAGGTCAATCAGATTGTATAAAGGCAGACTTTGGGTGTAACGGCGCAAATTCTCTGCGAATAAAGCCATGGCGCGCTCATGATAATGAAGAGTATTCCCAGAGATGTGAGGGGTAAGGAGGACATTCGGCAATTTCCAGAGGGGGCTGGTGGCGGGAAGGGGTTCCTCGGGAAAGACATCCAGAGCGGCGCCTGCAATTTTGTGTTCTTTTAGAGCGGCGATGAGGGCGGCATGGTCAACGATTCCACCCCGAGACACATCAACCAGAAAGGCGGTCGGTTTAAGGGCGGAGATTTCATCCGCGCCGATTAAATTCTCGGTGGCTGGCGTTTTGGGGACGGTGATCACAACAAAATCGCATTCCTTGAGCATAGAGCGTAACGCCTCTGGTGGATAGAGACGGAGCAGGAAATCCCCCTCGGGGTCGCCCATTCCCTCCGGCGTGTAGCCGGTGTCACGCGGGTTCTTTGCGTCTCTTTTGGTAGCAACCACCCGGGCGCCAAAGGGCTGGAGCAGGCGAGCGACCTGGCGTCCGATGCTGCCATATCCGACAATCCCCACGACGCTATCGCGCAATTCCTTTGGCATGAAGCGCTCCCAGCGATCACGCGCCCACTCTGCGCGTTGTTGATGGGCAATCATATCGGGTAAGCGGTGACCCAAAGCCAAGAGCATCATCAAGATGTACTCAGCCATCTGAGATGCGGCTGCGCCGCTCAGCGTGGTGGCAAGTAATCCGGGTTTGTGCAATATGGGCGCGTCCAGGGCATGTTCTACCCCTGCCCAATGGAATTGAATCCAGCGCAAATTCGGCGCCTGTTCTGGGGTG
>JBBIPD010000387.1:0-2298 GCA_037443025.1 Chloroflexota bacterium | reverse complement strand
AGGGTAACCCGCCAAAAGGTCTTCCAGCTATTGGCGTACAGGTCCTGGGCAGCCTCTTCCAGCGAGGGGTCCATGTGCGCCAGGCGGGCGCGCACCACCACCGCCACAAAAGCGACGTTGAAGGCAGCATGACCGATGATCACCGAGTAAGGCACCGCCAGGCGCACCCCGAAAAAGTCCACCTTCCAGGGGGTAAAACCGATGCCGCTGACGTTGAAAAAGATGAGCAGCATGATTGCCATGGCGATATCCGGAATGATGATGGGCAGATAGAGCATGGCATCCATGAAGAGCTTGCCGCGAAAGGTGTAGCGCTCCATCGCCATCGCCGCCAGGGTGCCGAGAACAGTGGAAATAAGGGTGGAAACGATGGCGACAAACAGGCTGTTCCACAACGCCAGGATCACCTGTCCATCCTGAATCATCTCCTCATACCAGCGCAGCGAGAAACCGCTCCACTGGGCGGTGGACCGCGAGTCGTTGAAAGAGAAGACCACCAGGATGATGATGGGCAGGTACAGGAAAAGGTATCCAAGCATGCCGTAAACGGAGAGGGCAGCGCTGCCCAGGCGCGCTCGCCAACGCGCGACGCGGCTGGCGCGAGTCTCCCTGACAGGCGGGGCGTGCGTGGAAGCGGGTACGGCGTTCATGCCGTCCTCCCGGCGCCTGCGGTGGACCTGAAGTAAATCAATGTCGCCACCAACATCACCGCCATCATCAGGGTCGAGAGAGCGGAGCCGAAGGGCCAATCATGTGCAGCCAGGAACTGATTGCTGATGATATTCCCAATCATCAGCGATTTACCCCCACCCAGGATGGCAGGCGTGACAAACGCGCCCAGGGAGGGGATAAAAACCAGAATCGAACCCGCCACCACCCCGGGCAACGAAAGCGGCAGGATAATCCGGGTGAAAACCTTGCGGTTGGGGGCGTACAGGTCGCTGGCGGCTTCCAACAGGCTGGCATCCAGCCTGTCCAGGGCGGCGTAGATGGGCAGAATCATATCCGGCAGCCAGCCATACACCAGACCGACCACAATGGCGAAGTCGTTGCCGAATGTCTCCAGGGGTTTGTCAATGATGCCCAGGCTGAGCAGGGTCACGTTGATCAAGCCGGTGTTATTGCGCAGGATGGTCAACCAGGCATAGGTGCGGATGAGAAAATTGGTCCAGAAAGGAATCATCAACAAGAGCAGGAGGGTGTTGCGGCGCTGGAGCGGGCGGGAGGCGATATAGTAACCGAGGGGATAGCCGAGGAGCAGGCAGAAGATGGTCGTCAGCCCGGCGATATACACCGAGCGCAAGAAAGAGTTCAGGTAAAGCGGGTCGAAGACGCGCCGAAAATTCTCCAGGGTAAAACTCCAGATGACGCCGCCGTATGTGCCGCGTTCCAGGAAGCTGTAGGCGGCAACGATAAACAGCGGGGCGATGAAAAATACCAGCAACCACAGGGTAGCCGGCATGAGCAGCAACCAGGGCGTTAGAGAGGGGTGTTGACGCAGGGTTTTGAGCATGCCTGTCTCCTCGCGCTTAATCGGCGAACGCTTTGCAGGCGTCAATCGCCCACGAGATTTGCACCACGTCGCCCACCTGGTAGGGGGTTTCGGGGCGGAGGCTGATATTCTGCTGGCGAGCCATCACCAGGCTGCCGCCCGGCAACTCCACATGGTAGGTGGTGGATGAGCCGATATAAATCACGTCTTTCACCTTGCCCGAAAGGGTGTTCATCCCTTCTCGATTGGGGAGGTCGAAGAAGACCTTCTCGGGGCGAAAAGCCAGCGTTACCTGACGCCCTGGGGATAAACCCGGGAGCGCGGTAGCCCAGACGCGCATGTCCGACTCGAGAGCCACTTCGCAGGCGTCGCCGCGAACGGATACCACGCGCCCATCCAGGTAGTTGGTCTCCCCGATGAAGTCGGAGACAAAGCGCGTCCGGGGCGCTTCATAGACCTCCTGCGGCGTGCCCCCCTGAAGGAGCTGACCGCGATCCATCACCCCAATGCGATCGGACATGGTCAGAGCTTCCTCCTGGTCGTGGGTGACATAAATAAAGGTGATGCCGACGCGGGTCTGCAGGGCTTTCAATTCGACTTGCATGGCTTTGCGCAGCTTAAGGTCCAATGCGCCCAGCGGTTCATCCAGAAGCAGAACTTTGGGGTGGTTGACCAGGGCGCGCGCCAACGCCACACGCTGCTGCTGCCCGCCGGAGAGTTGTTTGGGACGGCGGTTGTCCATGCCTTTTAGATGGACCAGCTCCAAAGCTTCGCCCACCCGGCGGGCGATATCGCTCTTGGGGACG
>JBBIPD010000386.1:0-2302 GCA_037443025.1 Chloroflexota bacterium | reverse complement strand
CCAATGCTGTCCCAGATGCCATGCGCAAAGCCTCGGAGCAGGCTCGGCGCAACATGCACAAGATCGCTGTGATTGGCACCACAATCCCTCACGAGGTGATTGGCACGGTAGGTGGGGCGAAAGTGTTGTTGAAACCCGCCTCGCCGGGAACCGGGGTCATCGCAGGTGGGGGTGTGCGCGCCGTGGTTGAAGCGGCTGGCATCTCGGATATCCTGACCAAATCTCTCGGCAGCAGCAATTTGCTGAATGTGGTTTATGCGACGATGAAAGCCCTTGACCAGTTAAAGTCGCCTCAGGAGGACGCAGCGATTCGCGGCAAGTCTCCTAAATATGTTATTCCATTCTGGGAGCGGAGAAAAAATGCCTGAGAAAAAAGCAAAAAACGTTAAGTACTTGCGGGTGACCTTGGTCAAAAGCCCCATCGGGTACTCGAAACGTCAGAAAGACACGATATTTGCCCTTGGGCTACGACGCATGCATCAGACCGTGGAACACGAGGATTCCCCCGTGGTTCGAGGCATGATCGCAAAGGTAGCCCATCTGGTAGAAGTCGAAGAACAGGGATGACGATGAAATTAAACGATCTGAAACCCAATATTGGAAGTAAGAAAGAGCGCAAACGGGTCGGTCGGGGAATCGCTGCCGGTCAGGGAAAGACGGCTGGTCGCGGCACCAAAGGTCAGGGAGCACGCTCGGGCGGTCAGCCCAGGCTTTACCATCAGGGTGGAAACCTGCCCTTCTTCCGCCGTCTCCCGTTTGTGCGCGGCAAAGGCTTCACCCCGTTGAACAGGGTAGAGTATAACGAGGTCAATCTGGATCAACTGGATGACTTCGCCGCGGGAAGCCTGGTCTCTCCTGAGACTCTGGCAGGAGCCCGCCTCTTACGCAACCCGAACAATCCGGTGGTGATCCTGGCGCGGGGCGAAATCACCAAAGCTTTGACCGTTCGCGTTCATCGCGTCAGCAAGAATGCCCAGGCGAAGATTGAAGCGGCTGGTGGGCGGGTGGAAATCCTGGAGATGTAGGTGGTTACCCTGCCAGACTGGCAGAGCAGCCATCCATTCTCAGATGATTAAGGAGCCAATAAATTATGAAGCGGTCTGCCTGGCGCTATCTATGGTCAGCTAAAGACATCCGGCGAAAGCTACTCATCACCCTCCTGATCCTGGTGATTTATCGCTTTGCCGCTCACGTGCCGGTACCGGGCGTGAACCGGGAGGTGATCGCCTCGATTATGGCAGGTGGAGGCGCCGAGTCGACGTTTATCAACCTGCTCGACCTGCTCTCGGGTGGGACAGTCTCCAATTTTTCTGTCCTGGCGATGGGCGTGTATCCCTATATCACCGCCCAGATTATTCTGCAGCTCCTGGTGCCGATCATACCCGCGCTCCAGAAGCGGATGCAGGATGATCCACGCGAGGGTCAGAAGTGGATGGAAAAGTGGACAATGTATCTGGCTGTGCCAATGGCTGCCTTGCAAGCAGTCGGTCAGATCAATCTCTTCAATTCCTTCACCGGCGGGCTGCCGATATTGGATAACTTTGGCTTTTCCGCAGGCACGATTGTGCCTTCTCTGGCAGTCATCTTCAGTATGACCGCCGGGACGATGTTTGCCATCTGGTTGGGCGAATTGATTTCTGAGTTCGGCATCCGCAATCAAGGCTTATCGTTGATCATTTTTGCCGGCATTGTCGCTTCGATACCGACCAACCTCGCCCGCCTGCTCTCGGATGAGCAGACCCGCTTGTTCTTGTTGATCATAATTGTGATAGTTCTGGTTTTGATCATCTTCGCGATTGTGTTCGTGCAACAAGGGCGACGCAACGTGCCGGTGATGTACCCTGGCAGACGGGTTGGCAACCGGATGTCCATGCCCGTCAAGGGCACTCTGCCTCTAATGGTCAATATGGCGGGCATGATCCCTATCATCTTCGCCCAATCGCTGCTGACTTTCCCGGCAATCATCGCTGGATTCTTCGTCAACTCTCAAACCGCCTGGGTGAAGAGCGTCTCCACCACGATTTATAACAGTTTTGGCGGGAGCACTTCATTTTACTGGATTATGTACTTTATCATGGTGGTCGGATTCACGTTCTTCTATACCGACATTTTATTCCAGCAGCAGAACTATGGCGAGAACCTGAAACGGGTCGGCGCTCAAATACCGGGCGTGAGTCGCGGCGCGCCCACCCAGAAATATCTCACCCGGGTTCTGCGCCGGATCACCCTGCCGGGTGCAGTGTTCCTGGGATTGGTCGCCATCCTTCCCTGGCTGTTGGGGTTGGTGTTGCCCATCGGCGGG
>JBBIPD010000385.1:0-2314 GCA_037443025.1 Chloroflexota bacterium | reverse complement strand
GGTCTACTCCGAGCGAGCGCGCTATCTCTACGTCCACAAGGGTTTGAAGCGGGTGGAGGTGGAGCAGGCGACGGCAGGGGAAATCATCGCCCTGGCGGGTTTGGAGGGCGTTGCCATTGGCGAAACCCTTGCCGCGCCCGATAATCCGCAGACGCTGCCTAAAATCCAGGTTGAAGAGCCTACAGTGCAAATGACCTTCGGGGTGAACACCTCCCCATTCAGCGGTCGCGAGGGACGCTGGAGCACCTCACGCAAACTGCGCGAGCGCCTGTACGACGAACTGCGGTCGAATGTTGCCTTGCGGGTGGCTGAGACAGATAGCCCGGATACATTTCTCGTTTCTGGCAGAGGCGAGCTGCATCTGGCAGTCCTGATTGAGACCATGCGCCGTGAGGGCTACGAGTTCCAGGTTTCTCGCCCCGATGTCATCTTACGCCAGGGAAAAACAGGTGAAATGCAGGAGCCTTTCGAGGAGGTATTTATCGAAACCAGCGTGGATACTGTTGGGGTGGTGGTGGAGATGTTAGGCGCTCGCCGCGGTCAAATGCTGGATATCCATAACAGCCAGGAAAACAGCGTTCTTCTCAAATTTTTGGTGCCCACCCGCGGCTTACTCGGATTTCGCTATCAATTCCTGACCGCCACGCGTGGGGCAGGGGTGATGCACACGATATTCGCCGGCTACGCCCCAATGCTGGGTCCTATCTCCGGGCGATCGCTAGGATCGCTTGTTTCCTGGGAAGATGGCGTGACCACAGCTTACGGCTTGAAGAGCGCCGAGGAGCGGGGCGCTTTGTTCTATGGTCCGGGGGTTGAAGTCTATGAAGGTATGGTGGTGGGTGAGCACCAGCGCCCCGGCGATTTATCTGTGAATGTATGCCGCAAAAAGCATCTGACCAACATGCGGGCTGCCAGGGGCGATATGGAAATTCGTTTAACCCCGCCTCGGCTGATGAGTCTGGATGAAGCCATTGAATATTTGGGAGAGGATGAGCTTCTGGAGGTAACCCCTCTCAGTTACCGCATCCGTAAGCGTATTCTGGAGACGCATGAGCGCGGACGTTTGAACAAACTGGCGAAGGAATCTCTCCTCAAAGCATACTCCCCATAACATAGCGCCCTTTGGCGGAGATAGGCGCTGAATGATTAAACAAACGACCCCCTCCTGTCTTGGAGGGGGTCGGTTTATCGGTCTTTAGCTATTAGATAATGACAACTTTAGCTGCCTGCAAACCTTTGGGTCCTTTTTCGATGGTGAACTCCACGCGTTGACCCTCGACCAGGTTGCGGTAACCGTCAGCCTCGATGGCAGAGAAGTGAACAAACACATCCTCGCCGCCTTCGCGCTCGATGAAACCATAACCCTTGCTGCCATTGAACCATTTGACCGTTCCGGTAATTCTTTCGGACATTGTACTTGCCTCCTTATGCAAGTTGAAAAAAGTGGTATTTGAGGCTGTACATATTCCATCGGATTGGGTCAAAATAAATGGGCTCAAGCGAAACCGTCTTGAGCCCTTGTTTTCCTTGATCCAACGAGAACTGCTACTGGCCTCTTGCGAAATGAATTCTACCCCGTGTGGGGGGTTTTGTCCAGAGGCAATTTAATCACACAGGCGAGGTTAAAACGATTCAAAACGTTCCACTTCGAAGGTGAAAATGGTCGCGCCTCCGATGGTGATCGGCACCGGCGGGCTGATAGATGCAGGCAGCCCCTCGATGGGACTGGAGAGGTAAGTCACCCGCTCGCGACAACTTTTGGAGAGCGCCTTGACTGCGGCGGCTTCATATCCTGAGGAGAGCCCAACCAACAGGGTGATATTGCGTCGTCCCAAGAAACCGCCCGTGCTGGAGAGGCGCGTCAGAGTGAAGCCGAGTTTGGTCAGAGCGCTGTACGCGTTTTCCAAATCCTGTTCCTGGATGATCACCGTCATCAGGCGGTCAATCGGAACCCGATTCGAGGAATGGCTGGAGACCAGATCAGGCCAGCCGATGCTTTTTTCGGTCAGGGCGGCGTCCACCTCGGCGACCAGGCGGGCATAGTTATCATCGGATATGACCCCATCGCGGCGCAACCTGTTCAGCGCGCTGCGCTGAGCGCGCAAGGCTTCCCGCCGAGCGGTGTCCATCTCTTCCGCCTCGACGCTCGGATCGGACACGAACACCTCCCGCACCGTATCAGCCAGGTGGCGGCTATGCTCCGCCAGGAATGGGGCGAGCGTCTTCCAGACGTGATCGGAGAGCAAGCCCTGACGGTAGCGGCGCTCCAGATGCTCGTAAGAAGCCCGGCTGGCGACCGCCCGGGCATGCCGGA
>JBBIPD010000384.1:0-2318 GCA_037443025.1 Chloroflexota bacterium | reverse complement strand
GTCGCATCACATTTAGAATAGCCTGGGCGTCATCTCGGGCAACAATCGCGACGAGTTTTCCCTCGTTTGCTACATATAAGGGATCGAAACCGAGCATTTCGCACGCAGCACGGACGGCTGGGCGAACGGGGATGCTCGTCTCTTGCAAGATCATCCCAACCCGCGACTGGTTGGCAATTTCGTTCAAGGTTGTGGCAAGACCACCTCGGGTAGGATCGCGCAATACATGAATGTTATTGCTGACCGCCAGCATCGCTGCAACGAGGTGATTGAGAGGGGCAACATCACTCTGGATTTCAGTCGAAAAGCCCAATTCGCCTCGCGCCTCAAGCACAGCAATTCCGTGATCACCAATGGGTCCGGAAAGCAGGATGACATCTCCGGGTTGGGCGTTTGCTCCGCTGATAGAGCATTTTTCAGGAATTAGCCCAACACCGCTGGTATTGATATATAACCCGTCAGCTTTACCACGCTCGACGACCTTCGTATCCCCTGCCACAATCTGGATTCCAGCTTCTTGGGCTGCAGCCTGCATTGATTTGATAACTGCTTCTAAGGTATCGATTCTTAATCCCTCTTCAAGAATAAAACCGGCAGTCAAATAAAGCGGGATTGCGCCCAACATGGCAACATCGTTCACGGTTCCACAAACAGCCAATCTACCGATGTCTCCTCCGGGAAAGAACAAGGGAGAGACGACATGTGAATCGGTGCTGATGGCAATCTTTGTCCCGGGCTGAGGGATGACGATGGCGGCATCGTTTCCGGCTGCCAGAGCAGGGTTGTTGAAATGGGACAAAAACTGTCTGGCAATGAGATCATGAGACATTTTTCCACCACTTCCATGTCCCATGACGATCTGAGTGGTGTGTTGGAGTGGAACAGGGCAAACAGCGCCTTCAATAGAGGGGAGGTTGGTATTTGGTTCGGTCATGGTGTCAAGGCTGGATTTTTCGGTGTTGCATATCGGTAATACGCGGCGCACGCGCCTTCAGAGGAGACCATAGTGGCGCCAAGTGGATTTTCGGGCGTGCAGGGGTTGCCAAAAGCAGCGCATTCGAAGGGTTTCTTAATGCCCTGCAAAATCTGACCGGCGATACACAGAGGCGATTCTTCTGGAGTGATTTGCTCAACAGAGAACCGTCGCTCGGCATCAAAGTCGGCAAATTCCGGTCTCAGACACCAGCCAGAGCGGGAGATAGTGCCAATACCGCGCCATTTTCGGTCGCACTCCATAAAAACTTGTTGGATAACCGCCTGGGCAGGACGATTGCCTTCAAAGGTCACCACTCGCGAATAGGCGTTCTCTACTTCATGTCTGCCCTGTTCAAGTTGACGGACTGCCATCAGAATACCCTGAACAAGGTCGAGCGGTTCGAAGCCGGTGACGACGATTGGCACGCCATACTGCTCAGCGATAGGGGGATATTCCCAATATCCCATGACAGCGCAAACATGACCCGCTGCCAGGAATGCCTTAACTCGATTCGTTGGTGAACTTAAGATGGCGTGCATCGCTGGAGGGACGCGCACATGGGAAACTAAAATGCTGAAGTTCTTTATCCCAAGCGCCTTTGCCTGGAGGACGCTCATGGCATTTGCCGGGGCGGTGGTTTCGAAGCCAATGGCAAAGAAGACCACCTGTTTTTCCGGATTTTCGCGGGCGATATCCAGGGCGTCCAGTGGAGAATAAACAATTTTGACATTGCCTCCTGAAGCGCGCACAGAATACAGGTCGCGATGAGAGCCAGGTACCCTGAGCATGTCCCCGAATGATGTGAAAATCACGTTGGGTAATGAGGCAATCGCGTGAGCTTTGTCAATCAGCTCAACCGAGGTCACGCAGACCGGACATCCAGGTCCGTGGACCAGTTCAATTTCAGGGGGGAGGAGCTGATCCAATCCAGACCGCATGATGGCGTGCGTCTGACCACCGCAAATTTCCATCAGTACCCAGGGTTTGGTAACGGTGCTGCGGATCTCAGCCAGCACCCCCTGAACCAGCCGGTTGTCTCGATATTCGTCAAGATGCTTCATAAATAACTGTAATTTTCGTGTAGATATAACTCAACCCATCATGCTGAGTTCATCTTCACCGCCAGCATCAGCAATTTGCTGGAGCAGCGCCAATGTTTCTTGGGCTTCGGCTTCGCTGATGAGGTGGAGCGCAAATCCAACATGGATGATGGTGTAATCCCCGATTTGCGCCTCTGGGACATATGCCAGACAAGCCTCTCGGGTAACACCACCAAAATCAATCTTGCCCATTTTTAGTCCGTTAGACTCATAGATTTCTACGATTTTCCCGGGAATACCTA
>JBBIPD010000383.1:2113-2353 GCA_037443025.1 Chloroflexota bacterium | reverse complement strand
ACAGAAATGATCAAAGATGTGCCATATCTCTCGCCCGCCATGCCCATCGTACGCCACCATCACGAGCGTTGGGACGGCAAGGGTTATCCGGATGGTCTGAAAGGGGAAGAAATCCCGCTAACCGCCCGCATTGTTGCGGTTGCGGACAGTTTCGACGCAATCACCATTGATCGCCCGTACCGAAAGTCTCGCAACCCAGAGGAGGCCTATCTCGAAATTGTCCGTATGGCTGGGACCCAA
>JBBIPD010000383.1:0-2076 GCA_037443025.1 Chloroflexota bacterium | reverse complement strand
CGCCTTTCAGCGCGCCTGGGAGGCGGGGGAAATCCAGACCATCTGGGAGACCTGGCACAGCAGGGATGGACAAGCCCAGCGATTGGATAACGGCTGCGTTTGAGCCTGGCTCAATCCATTTAGTTTCTCGAGAAACTCCTCTCGCCGGCTTCAGCATGCTTACTCGATAAAACTTTCCTTCCTGGCAATCTCCCAGCCCAAGAGAGCCTTTTTACGGACTTCACCCCAACGATAGCCGCCGATATCCCCTGATTGACGGATCACCCGATGGCAGGGAATAATCACCGGTATTGGGTTGCTGCTCACCGCGCTGCCCACTGCGCGCGTTGCCCCAGGTAAGCCAATTTGAACCGCGATATCCGCGTACGATAAGACCGACCCGCTTGGGATGCGCAGCAGCGCTTCCCACACTTTAATCTGAAATCCGGTGCCAAATACATGCAGGGGCAATTGGCGCTGGCGGCTACCCTCAAAGAACGAGAAAATCAATGCCACCATCTTTGCTGTCGCCGCCTGATCCTGGCGCAGGGACGCCCGTCTCCAACGTCGCGCCAGTTCATCCCGAGTTGCCTCCCGGTCGTCGTCCTGTACAAATGCCAGGTAACAAACCCCGCGGTCGGTCATCGCCAGCAGGCACTCGCCAAACGGCGTGGCGTGAAAACCATACGAAATCTCAATCCCCTCGCCCCTCTTCTTATATACCCCCGGAGTGACCGCTTCCCAGGTGATAAATAAATCATGAAGCCTGCCAGGACCCGAAAGCCCAGCTCCGAAAGCGGCATCCAAGACGCTCTCAGATTGTTCAAGCAGCCTTCGGGCATGTTCTTTGGTCAGGTATTCAGTGAACTTCTTTGGACTGACTCCCACCCAGCGCGTGAACAGTTTTTGAAAGTGGTGTTCGCTGAGATGAACGCTCTGCGCAATCTCCTTAAGGCTGGGCTGCTGGCGATAATGGTCCTCTAAATATACAATCGCCTTTTCAATGCGCCGGTAATCTTCTAACATGTTCGTGTAATCTGCCATCCTGGTCTCCCTTGGATATTTATTTCTGACTCAATCCTGTTGGACAGATGTAAGGGGTAGAGAGCCTTATCTGTGTCCTTTACCTGTCTACCAGTATAAACAATTTACACCTCAAATCCACCCGATTCTTGTTAAATAACGCCTCAGATACATTTTTTCTGGCGCAAGTCATGTATTCATAGAATTCTCATCACAGCCTGCTCTCAATCCCCCATCCAGCGTGTATAATTGGCGGTTACAGATGCTAAACAGGAGATATTCTGGATATTTTATCTGGAGATTTCCGCCGAAGGAGGATTTATGAGCATAGAGACCAACAACCCCAGGAGCAGGGGACCAAATCCTGACTCCAAACCATCCCTGGTCATCAACATCCAAAGCTGGGCAACCCCAGTTGTGGGGCTGGTGATGCTGGTGGTGGGTCTGCTGGCAGGCTATTTCGGGCGTCCTCTGCTTGCCCAACAATTGCCGGGCGAGACGCCAATAGCCGCCGCCCCGACCAGCGCATCCAATCCATCCACACCCAACCCACAAACGAGCGCTGCCACACAGCCAGCCGCCTCTCTGAAAGAGGTGATGGATATCTTGATTCCTCAGGTGAAGCACTTCAAAGGCGATCCCAACGCCCCGGTGACATTCATCGAATTCAGCGATTTTCAATGACCCTTCTGCGGCAGATTTGCCACTGGCGCGGGTCGCCAGATAGACGAAACATATGTCAGCCAGGGTAAAGTGCGGTTTGGTTATTGGCACATGGCGTTCCTGGGAGAAGAATCGCAATGGGCTGCAGAAGCCAGCGAGTGCGCCGCCGACCAGAATAAATTCTGGGAATATCACGACTTGCTCTTTGAAAGCCAAAACGGCGAAAACCAGGGAGCGTTTAACAAAGACAACCTGAAAGGTTTTGCCGCCGACCTGGGTCTGGACACCAAAGCCTTTAACGAGTGTCTGGATTCGGGTAAGTACACCCAGGCAGTCCAGGAATCCACCCAAATTGCCCAAACCATCGGCGTTCGCAGCCCGGCTGCCTTCCTGATCAATGGTACGCCGATT
>JBBIPD010000382.1:0-2366 GCA_037443025.1 Chloroflexota bacterium | reverse complement strand
GCCCGTACTTTTGACATGATTTACTTTACCAGCGATGGATGGTACGCGTTACCCACCCAAGAGCAGCAGCTTTTATCTGATTTAGCCCATCAGGGATCGCGCATCCTCATCGCCTCTCAAACTGACTCATCAAGCGCAACGCCAGAGATAAGCCCGGTGGGAGAAAGGATTTATGGGCTGACATTGCCCCCACCAGCGACCTCGGATGCTAAAGGCAAGCCAAGCCCATATCAGCCAATCCTGCGCTGGTTCGACCGGCTCAGGGCGGAAGCTGATTTCCAGACTGCGCTCTGTTGGCTCGGCAACGCACGCTGGGCTGAATTGGCTTATCTCCTGCGCAACGCTTTTGGGTGGAAAATCGTCGTCCCTCAAACAGACCTCTCAAGCCCCTCGATGGAAGATAAAGCAATCGGTTTGCGCAGCGACCTGCTGCTTGAACCCCCCTTCAGCGCCGAACATCTCCCCCGAATCATAGCCAGATTGGGCGATCTCTTTCCCAAGGTCAGCCTGGTGATTCTCACCTATAACAACCTGAATTACACCCGCCAGTGCCTTGAGAGCATCTACGCCAAGACAGCATACCCCAATTATGAAGTCATCATCGTGGACAACGCTTCCACAGATGGCACGCAAGACTATCTAAAAAACTTCTCTGCCTCACACTCCAACTGCCGCATCATTCTCAACCCCGAAAACCGCGGATTTTCTGCGGGAAATAACCAGGGAATAGCCGCCTCCGAGGGAGAATACATCGTTTTCCTCAATAACGATGTCGTGGTCACGCCGGGCTGGCTTTCCCGCCTCCTGGCTCACCTGCGAGACCCGGCAGTGGGGGCGGTTGGTCCGGTGACCAATTTCGCCGGGAATGAGAGCCGGATTACGGTGGATTATAGCGACATCCAGGATGTGGACGACTTCGCCAGGCGCTACTGCGCCGCCCACGCCGGACAGTCATTCGAAATCCGTATGCTGGCATTATTCTGCCTGGCGACGCGGCGTTCCACCCTGGAAGATGTCGGTCCGTTGGATGAACAATTCGGGGTTGGCATGTACGAAGACGATGATTTTTCCCTGCGCATGCGCCAGAAAGGGTATCGCATCCTTTGCGCTGAGGATGTCTATATCCATCACTGGGGCAGCGCCAGCTTCTCCCAAATGGAAGAAGAGCGATTTCAACGCCTACACCAGGAAAACCGCCGCAAATTCGAGGAAAAATGGGGGACAGAATGGCAACCCCCTCGTTGGCGAATCGAGAGCGAGTGAATTTATTTGGGTTGGGTTTCCCTTAAACACCTCTTAAGTGATCCATCTTTTGGTCTTAATCAACCGTTAGCAGGCTGGGAATATAATTACGCCGCGCATAAAGCTCCTTCCAGGACTTGCCCACGATGGTGAAAAATCGGGGAGGATTACTTGCAAGATTGCAAGCGCGCCTCTATTGCATCTTCACATTAATTGCAATAATATAATAATGCGCAGATATTATTGCCATCCCATCCTACATCGGAACGGATTAAAATGTCGTTACACTCCAAAGAAGCCGGTAAAATACGCCGCCCTGTTCTCTCAAGCTGGTTCAGTTTAGCGTTCGTCTTATTTTTCCTCACCTCCTTCCTTGTTCCTGCTTACTCCTCCGGGTTTGCCTCTCCCGAAAACCCTGGCTCGCGGGTGTACCTGCCCCTGGCTGCCCGTAGCTTCCGCAACACGAGCCCGCTGATATTGGGCGTCTATTCGCCAGCCTACCTGGGTACACAAAGCGCGATTGACACAAACCTCAAATCTCTCGATACCTGGGCTGGGAAAGGCAACTCCCTGGCAGGTTTGTTTCTTGACTTCAATGATCCCAACCCTTTCTATAATGTGCGCGTGCCCCTTGAGTTGTTATGGAACAACGGTTATACCGGTTTCGTCAACCTGATGACCGGTCGCAGCGCGGCTGATATCGCCCGCGGCAGAGAGGACGCCAACATCCATGAAGTTGCAGCTGCATTCGGCTACTGGATGGCGCAAGCCTTACAGAAAGGTCAATCGCGTTTCGTCTTCCTTGCCCCTCTGCCAGAAGCGAACATCACCGACGGCAACCCTTACGGGGGGGACCCCGCCTCCTTCATCGCTGCCTATCGCCGTATTCAGGACATCTTCGCCCAGGAATTTGCCAATTACCAGGTGCCTATCGATTCAATCAGCTGGGTCTTCGCCCCTAACGGGGTTGACGAGCCGGGGTTGCCCTCGTTCGAGGCGTATTATCCGGGTCAGGGTCGGGTAGATGTGGTCGCTTTCAGTTCTTACAACTGGGGTTATTGTGTGGGCTGGGCATACGATCGCTGGCAATTGGGACCCGAGCTCTACCTGCCATTTGTCAATCG
>JBBIPD010000381.1:0-2405 GCA_037443025.1 Chloroflexota bacterium | reverse complement strand
CACGATCGCCCGGAAGTTCGGCACGGTGTAACAGCCCTGGTTTGGACCGGCGGCGAAGACCAACCCCTGCACGATCATCTCCAGCTTGCCGCTGGCTTTAAGTTCGCCCTTGGCGGAAGAGCTCGCCCACGGTCGCCCGCCGCCGTTGATGCCCCGGATGGGGTTCTGCGTTCCGGTGAACGCCTGCGGCAAGCCCACCATGGTGTCGAATTCCAAAATCTTGGGTTCTTTAGCCGTCGCGGGGGAAATGCGCCCGCTCATAAGCGCTCCGCCCAGGATCATTGCTGCTGCGACGATAACGAAAATTGCCATTCTCATCGGTTGTTCCTCCACTTGTCAGATTGGGTTATTTCAGGCGCCGGTCACCTTGATCTGGTGATATATACGCGTCTTCAGCGAGGGCAGATTGCGGAGGAAGGTTAATATTCGATGATAATCCTGGCAGGAGGCGGAAGCGCCTCGGGCGCAGCACTGGCTTGCGGCGCTGGGGCTGGAGGAGGCGTTAGCGGAGCAAAGCCCCCAGGGAACGATAACTTATTCTGCGCATAGCCAATTTATCTGGGCGATGGTGGAAGAGGGGGACTGCGAGGGGGATAAAAAAGCGTCGGCGGGCAAGTACGCCTCAAACGCCGTGGGTTGTTCGGCAGCCGCGATGGCGGATTGCCCTGGGAGAAAATTCGGATTGGGCAAGAGAGGGAAAAGTGAGGACGGATGAGGCGCGGAGAGCGTCGTGAGAGAAACGCTCTTGCCTCTATATAAAGGGCAGGTACTCTCCCCTAACGCCCAATGCCAGCATTGGGCGGCGCTCCTTCGGCGCCGTTCGGTTCGATTACGACTTTTATGGCGCCCTGGCGACGGTGTACAAAGGTATCCAACGCCTGGGCAAAATCTTCCAATGGGAAGGTGTGGGTAATCAGATCTTCCATCGCCAATCCACCGCAGGCGATCAGATTGAGGATTTTGGCAGAGACATTGGGATTGGCGCGCACCCCGCTAATCAAAATCTCGTTGTGGACGATGTATTTGAAAGGCAGCGGTTCGAGGATATGCCCAGGCGGCACGCCCAGGAGAGCAACCCGACCCCCTTTCTTGACCATCTCTACCGCCTGACGGAAGGCGCCCGGCGCTCCAGAGCATTCCAGCGCTTCATCGGCGCCGCGTCCGCCTGTGGCGGCACGTACCGCAGCCACCGGCTCGCTCTGTTCGATATCTACCAGAACGTTTGCACCAGAGCGGAGCGCAGCCTGCAGACGAGCGCCTCGCCCGATTGCAATGATCTGACCCGCGCCCAGGAGGCGTCCCAGACGCATCGCTAACAGACCAATCGGACCAGGACCAATCACCGCCAGACTGCCGCCGGAAGTCACGCCGATAATCTCCAACCCGTGCAAGGCGACTCCGGCGGTGTCCACCAGCGCCCCGGAGCGGAAGCTGACCGAATCGGGCATTTTATCAAGGCTTTTTTGGGAGTACACCGCGTACTGGGCGTAAGCGCCGAAGGTGATAAAACCGTAATGGCGGTGTCCCGTTTCTGGTTTGCCGTAGTTCTCGCACAGGGTGTAGCGACCAGCCAGGCAGTTGGGGCAAACCCCACAACCGCGGTGCGCCTGCCCTGCCACACGGTCGCCTACCTGCAATTTAGTGACCGCAGGACCCACCGCCACCACCTCGCCGCTCCACTCGTGACCGGGGATGAAGGGATAGGCGGGAGGCCAGACGCCTGCCAGGTCGCCGCGCAGAATCTCCGGGTCGCTGCCGCAAATCGCCACGGCGCGCACCCGACACAGGGCTTCATCGTCGTGGGGCGTGGGGACGGGGACGGTTTGTATTTCGTACCTGCCGGGCGCAGGCAATACCAATGCCCGCATCTCGCCGGGGATATTCTCGCTCAAGACAGACCTCCCTGGGTTACGGTTCCACCCGCAGGGTGTTGGCGCTTTGCTCGAAGGTCGGCAGGCGGGAGTCGAACTCGTCGGCGCCGGTGGCGTAAGTGACCACCCATATGGTATTGCCGGATTTGATGATATACATCGCTTCCTTGATGCTGGGTTCGCGCATTTCGATGATCAGGCGCAACGCCTCATACTGATCCAGCTTCACTTTTTGACGTTGGGTGATGCTGAAGTCGGAGGGGAGCTGGCTTTCGATGGCATCCACATAACTTTCCGGATTCACCGCCGAGAGGACTCGCTCTTTGACCAGGTTGACATTGGTCAGGGCGTCGCCTGCGCCGATTTCAGAATCGAACGCCCAGATGATGAACGCCGAGCGGTTCTGCTCGATCATCTTGGCGATCGCCTCGTATTCCGTTCCACGGGATTTCAGCTATTATGTAATCAAGTCGAGGTCGTTTTGCAGGTCGACGCCTTCGAAGCTATCGGGCAGCCAGAGGGAGACGCACGGGG
>JBBIPD010000380.1:0-2409 GCA_037443025.1 Chloroflexota bacterium | reverse complement strand
CATCGTCGCCTCCGCCGGGAACGATGGTCCTCTGTGCCAAAGCCTGAAGGACCCTCCGGCTATTTATGAGAATGTGCTGGCGGTCGGCGCCACAGACCCCACCGGAGGGTTGGCGTTCTTCAGCAGCATTGGTCCGGTCACGGTGGATGGCAGCAATCGTATCAAACCGGATTTAATCGCCCCCGGCGACCAGGTGCTTTCCAGCTTTCCCAACAACACCTACGCCGAGCAGAGCGGCACCTCCATGGCGGGACCCCACGCGGCAGGCGTGGTCGCCTTGATGTGGTCGGCGAACCCCAGGCTCATCGGCGATATCCCCCGCACCCTTCAAATTTTGAGAGAGACCGCTCAGCCTTACCAGGGTCCCCTGCCCGATTGCCCTCAAGCAGACAGCGTCCCCAGCAGCGCCGTCGGCTATGGGGTTTTGAACGCCTATGCCGCGGTCCAGGCGGCTTTGCAGACGCCCTGAACCACGCCTGCCTGAACCCGCACCCCAAACGAGGAGAATACCATGGTCAGAATCATTACCGACACCACATCCTGCATCTCGCCGGAGTTTGCCCGGCGCTATGAAATCCCCGTCATCCCCCAAATCATCAATTTTGGCGAGGAGTCTTTCTACGAGGGCGTGAACCTGGATAACGCCTGTTTTCTGGCGCGCCTCAAAACCTCGCCCGAGTTGCCCAAAACCGCCGCGCCGCCGCCGGAACTCTTCCGGAGTGAATTCGAACGTCTGGCGCCGTTCGGTGAGCCTATCCTTTGCATCCATCCCTCATCCGAAGTGAGCGGCACCGTCCGCTCTGCCCTGATTGCCGCCCAAGATTTCCCTCAGTTGGACATCCGCGTCATAGATACGCGCACCATCGCAAGCCCGCTGGCAACCCTGGTGCAACTTTCAGCCGAGTGGGCGCAGTCCGGTCTAGACGCCGACGCCATCGAG
Source organism: Chloroflexota bacterium (assembly GCA_037443025.1). Lineage (GTDB taxonomy): Bacteria > Chloroflexota > Anaerolineae > Anaerolineales > UBA4823 > JAQBDA01. Next base: position 1,469 of record JBBIPD010000380.1, on the reverse strand, counting down.
TCCCAAATCAAAGCGATGATCCCCTGCTCACGTGTCTATTTTTTGGTAGCCACATTGGATTACCTGGCAAAAGGCGGTCGCATCGGCGGCGCCGCCCACTTGCTGGGCAGCGTCCTCCAAATCAAGCCCATCTTAACCCTGACAGATGGCAAGGTGGACACGTTCGAAAAAGAGCGCACCCAAAAACGGGCGGTTGCCAAATTGATTGAGATCGTCGCCGAGCAATACCCGCGGGACAAGAACGGTTACCTCTCGGTCATGCACGCCGGCGTCCCCAACCAGGCTGTTTCCCTGGCTCAAGAATTGAGTCTAACCCTGAATATCCCCCTCTCCGAGATTCCGATTTATGACGTCCCCCCGGCGATAGTCACCCACGGCGGACCGGGCATCCTGGGTGCGGCGTTTTTCGTCTGAGGATAGACCTGGTGAACAGGCGGGCGTTGTCTCCCCGACCGGTTGCCATCGCCTCAGCCAGTTATGGGGAGATTAAGGCTCAATAATCCCCTTGCGAATGGCGTACTTCACCAGCTCGGTGCGCGAGTGCAGGTTGAGTTTGCTCATGATGTTCTCACGGTGGCGGGCGACGGTCTTAGGGCTGATATTCAGTCTCTCCCCAATCTCGGTGTTGTTCGCCCCCTCCGCCAACAACGCCAGCACCTCCCGCTCTCTGACTGTCAGATCGCTCTCGCCCTCCTCGCCTTTTGCTCCCCCCTGCTGGGCAAAATAATCCTGCACCAAAAGTTTCGCCAGGGAAGGGTAAAGGTACACTTCTCCGGCGTGCGCCGCCCGGATTGCGGTTAACAGTTCCTCAGGCGCAGCCCTCTTGGGCACATATCCGCTGGCTCCCGCATCCAGCATCTTAAAGAAATATTGTTCATCCTCGTGGATGGTCAACGCCACAATCGCCGACTCCGGACAGACCCGCTTGATCTCTCGCGTTGCCTCGATGCCGCTCATGTCCGGCAGACCGATATCCATCAAGATCACATCAGGCTTGGTCTTTACCGCCTGTATCACCGCCTGGCTGGCGGATTGCGCCTCGCCGCAAATTTCGATATCCTCTTCGCCTTCCAGCAGCATCCGCAGACCCACCCGCACCACCGCATGATCATCAACCAACATGACTCGAATCTTCATTGCTCTCCTCCTCCGGCAAACGATAAGGTATCGCTACCTTTACCTGCGTCCCCTGACCAATATCAGATTGTATCTCCACGCTTCCCCCCAATAGAGTCGCCCGCTCCTGCATCCCAATCAGCCCCCAGGAAGGACGGTTGCCGCTTCTCTGACGCTTCATATCAAAACCGCGACCGTCATCGCGCACGATCACCGTCACCCCCTGGACGCCATAGTCCAATTGAATAGACACATTCTGGGCGTAGGCGTGCTTGATGACATTGTTCAGCGCTTCCTGCACCACCCGGAACAGCGCGGTTTTCGCTTCGGATGGCAATTCTTGCTGGGCGCCC
>JBBIPD010000379.1:0-2450 GCA_037443025.1 Chloroflexota bacterium | reverse complement strand
GCATCAAGCCCGCCGCCCTGCGCCGCCAGTTCGCCCGCACTCCCTACGCGGTCAGCTTCCGCTCAGCCAGCAAAACCTTCATCCTGGTCACCCTGCATATCATGTACGGCAAGAACGAGGAGGAGCGCCTGCCCGAAGTGCAGGCGATTGCCGAGTGGATGGCGGACTGGGCGCGGGACATCAACGCCTGGGATCACAACCTCATCGCCCTGGGCGATTTCATCATTGACCGCAAGGACGACCTGCTCTATCAGGCGTTCACCTCCACCGGTCTCTTCACCCCCGACGACCTGAACAAAGTCCCCCGCACCATCTTCAGCGACCCGAACAAGCCCGAAAAGGACAAATTCTACGATCAAATCGCCTGGTTCATGGGCGCCAACAATGTCCCGGCGCTCTCGTTGACCTACAACCGCGGCGGCACCTTCGATTTTCTCAAAATCGCTCTGAAATCCCTGGGTTTGCCCCGAGACCAGCTCTCCTGGCGCATCTCCGACCATTACCCGTTGTGGGCGGAGTTCATGGTGAACGATTAATAATTCGTAGCAAAGGGTTTGTTGGGTTTCGCAGAGAGCGCTCAACCCAATCTACGAGGTGCGCGCGCCGCTAGACCATTCGATTATGCACGATCCAATTATCAACCATGAAATCGTCAAATTCGCGTAATTCGCTGCAAAGGGTTTTGTTGGGTTTCGCAAAGAGCGCTCTACAGGTTGTTAATAGCGGCAAGGGTTTTGTTGGGTTTCTACCCGCCTCTCGGGTGCTGACGCTCCACCTCCCGCGAGCGCGGCGAGGGGATATACTCCACCGACGGACGGCGCTGCGCCGTCTGGGGATAGAGCGCCATGATTTTGTAAATCTCCGCCGGCATGTCTGTGTTCACCGGAAGACCCAATTCTCGCGCCTCGCGCACGGTGATGGGATAATCGTGCGTCCAGACCCCGCTGGATAAGGTCGTCGCCAGCTTCTCTGCCCGCTCGGCGTCCATCTTATCCTGGAGCAGCTCGAAGACCGTGGCTTTCACCTGGCGGATTGCCTTCTTGGCGATGTCCGCCATAATCAGGGTGTCGTCGTCCACTTCCGCAATGGGCTTGCGTTCAAGCACCTTAAGGATCGAAGCCGCCGGGTGCTGACCCACCTGCGGGTCCACCGGACCCAGGACGGCGTTCTCGTTCATCACAATCTCGTCCGCCGCCAGGGCAATCAGCGTCCCGCCGGACATGGCGTAATGCGGGACGAACACCGTCACTTTGGCGGGATGCTTGCACAGGGCGTAAGCAATCTGTTCCGCCGCCAGCACCAACCCCCCGGGAGTATGCAGAATCAGGTCAATCGGCACATCCCTATCGGTCATGTGGATTGCGCGCAAGACCGCCTCCGAGTCTTCGATGTTGATATAGCGCACCAATGGAAAACCGAGCAGGCTCAGCGTCTCCTGGCGATGAATCAGGACGATCACCCGGCTGTTGCGCTGCTGCTCCAACCGGCTGAGCAGCTTCAATCGCTCCATATCCAGCATCTTTTGCCGGATGATGGGCTGCAAGGATGAGATGATGAAAAACACCCAGAAGAGCGAGAAGAAATCCATCGTAAGCCTCCCATGCACTCACCAGGGATAAAATTCGTCGAGATACACCCGGCGCAGGCGACGTCGCCGCGCCAGGAGTGGACCCAAAACCAGCCCCGCCACAAATCCGCCCACATGCGCCCACCACGCCACGCCCCCCAAAGCCTGCGCGCCGCCCACCACCGTCAGCACCCCGCTGAAAAACTGAGTGATAAACCACAACCCCAGGTAAATCACCGCCGGCACCTCCACAAACCAGGGCAGAAAGAACAGCGGCACCAGGGTGATGACTCTGGAATGAGGGAAAAAGAGGAAATAAGCCGCCAGAATCCCGCTGATTGCCCCGCTGGCGCCGATGGTGGGGATGCTCGAATTCGGGTTGAGGAAGATGTGCACACCACTCGCCACCACCCCGCTCGCCAGGTAGAACAACAAATAGCGTCCGCTTCCCAGGCGGTCTTCCACGTTATCCCCGAAGATGTACAGCGCCAGCATGTTGCTCAACAGGTGCGCCCAGCCGCCATGCAGAAACATCGAAGTGAACAGGGTCAGTGCTTCAAACCCATCGAAATAATTGAGAAAGCGCGCCGGCACCACCCCCAAAAGCGCCACCCACTCCTCTGCCTGCCTGCCCAATGAGAACTCCCACATAAAAACCAGGACATTGAGCGTAATCAACAACCAATTGACCAGCGGAAAAGATCGCGAACGGATGGTGTCCTTCAACGGCAGCATAGGCTCTCCTTTCCCTGAAGCGGGGTCGAACCAGGCGCCCCCTCAGCCCTCCCTTGCTCCTGCCCTTAATGTTATTATAGAGCATCCCTAACTGTCAACTGGGAAAAAACCGCCGATTGAAATCGGCGTTTGATTTTACGAAAACCCG
>JBBIPD010000378.1:0-2534 GCA_037443025.1 Chloroflexota bacterium | reverse complement strand
AATGGCGTACTTCAACACATCGGCTGAGCTGAGATGCCTGGGTAGAGTGCCCCAGAGGAACAAGCCCCCTTCCGGGTGCGTCCAGTCCACTTCGGGCGGGAAGAACCGATCCATCGCCGCCAGCATCACATCCCGCCGCTCACGGTATGTCTCTCGAATCAGCTTGATATGCTGGTCGAGGAATCCCCCGCGCGACACCTCATGCGCCACAATCTGATTGAAGGTAGAAGTGTGCAAATCCGCCCCTTGTTTGGCTTGCACCAGTTTGTGGATGACCTCACGCGGCGCAATCACCCACGCCAGGCGCAACCCCGGGGCCAGGATCTTGGAAAACGTGGACAGGTAAATCACGTTCCCGCTGTAACTTCCGTCTTGATTGTCACGGTAGCGATGGTCAAGCAGCACCACTGACGGCAAATGCTCGCCTTCGAAGCGCAATTGCCCGTACGGATCATCCTCGATGATCGGCACGCCGTATTGATCCGCCAGTTCAATCAATCGCTGACGCCGGGGGAGCGAGAGCGTCACACCGGTAGGGTTTTGAAAGTTTGGCAACACATAGATGAATTTCGGTCCGGTGCGCAATGCCTCCTCCAGGGCGTCGGTGTTCATCCCGCTTTTATCCATCGGCACAGTGACATACTCCGCGCCGTAAGCGTTCCAGGCTTGTAAAGCCCCCAGATAGGTGGGCGATTCGACCAGGATGCGGTCACCCGGGTTGATAAAAATCTTGCCAATCAAATCCAATGCCTGCTGCGACCCGGAAGTTATCAGGATATTGTCCGGCTCGACTTTTATCCCGTAGCGGGCGGTGTGTCGGGCAATTTGCTCCCTGAGCGGCAAATAACCCTCGGTTGTGCCGTACTGCAAAGCGATAGAGCCAAAATCCCGCAAGACCTTCTGACATGCCTCCTGAAATTGCTCGACAGGAAACACGTCAGGCGCGGGAAGTCCCCCTGCAAACGAGATAATATCCGGTTTTTCGGTCAACTTGAGCAGCTCACGAATCGCCGAGCTACCCATGCGTTGGGTTCGCTGTGCATAGCGATGATCCCAAAGTGTATGCATAACTCTCTCCCTGTGTTATTTTGGAAACCGGCTCAAAACAATCGCTGGAGTTGGTAATGTGGTTTTATCGCCAAGCCCCAATTCGGCTGGCGCTTTCCCTGCGCTCGCTGGCGCGCTCTGATAGATATAAATCGGATTACCCTCCTGCGAATACTTCAGGTCAATAAAAGCCTGTCCGGTCAGAAAACCCTCGCTGTCCACTGCGCAACTGGTCACCCAGCCGATGACTTTACCGCGTTTGTCCATCACCGGATCGCCTTTATGCGCCATCCGCACCCCTTTCTCAATAAATCGAAATCGGACAACTTCCCCCTTTCTTCTGGCTTCGTTCGCCAGATATGCCTCACGCCCGATAAACCAGGGCTTGTAAGTCTTGACGTAGCTGCCAAAACCCGCTTCAGCCACACCCAGGTCGCTCTCGCCCCGCTCACCCGAGCCAGCGCCCATTTCATGCCCATAAAGCGGCAGTCCGGCTTCGGTGCGTAGCGAGTCCCGTGCGCCCAAGCCAACCGGCTTCAAGCCGGCGATTGCCCCGATATCCAGCAGCGTCTTGAACAGTTCAGCCGCCCTCTCTGGATGGACGAACAGTTCGAATGCCATTTTCTCACCTGTGTATCCCGTGCGGGAGACAACCAGATCGAAGCCGCCAAGCCGAGCTTCACAGAGTTCAGTCCGTTTTAACGCCATGACCCTTCGCCGGGTTGTCTCATCGCATCCCAGGGCGAGGAGGATTTCGCGCGATTTCGGACCCTGGAGGGCAATATCAACCCGCATATCGGCACCCTCATTCGGATCGCGCAGGTTGCGTAAAACGGCGCCCCGTCCGTATGCCTTCGCCCACGGACGACGGTTATCCACCCGCACCGTCCCTTGCTTTACCGCGTTCAGCCATGCCCAGTCTTTGTCGTCATTAGAGGCATTGACCACAATCAGATATTTCTGTGTATCGCGGCGATAAACCAGGGTATCGTCAATCACCTCGTTGTCTGGGGTCAGGAAATGGGTATAGCAGGACTCGCCCACACCCAAAACGCCGATGTCATTGGCGCAGACGCTATCCAAAAACGACGCCGCCTCCGGACCTTCAACCTGGTACACCCCCATGTGCGCCACATCGAACAACCCAGCCGCCTGGCGGGTCGCCAGGTGCTCCTCGACCACAGACGTGTACCAGACTGGCATCTCCCAACCGGCAAACGGAATCAGCTTTGCGCCCAATTGCTGATGCAATTCATACAGCGGGGTCCTGCGCAAAGGTTGCTCTTTCTCCTGCCACTCGAAAGGCGGCAGCGCCTCACCGCTGCCTTCTGGAATCTGGATGTAATACGGTTTCTCGCTCCCCCGCACCACCGGCTGAGGTTCTGCCTTGCAATCCAGTTTCACCGGGTCAGCCGCGCTTTCCATCACCACCACCGGTCCGGGGAGTTTGCGCTCCAATCCATGACCCGCCTTATCCCCGACATCAA
>JBBIPD010000377.1:2133-2559 GCA_037443025.1 Chloroflexota bacterium | reverse complement strand
TAAATCGAAGCTCTTCTACTCTCAATCTCCCCAGAATCTTGGCAGGTAAGGACGATTGACGCTCAGCATATCCTCCAACACAACCTGAATCTTATCCGCCTGAGGTCCAAGCGGGTGCGCCAGAAGAGCCTGATACGCGGATTTCCAATCCCCATTCACAGCCGCTTCAACCGTCAATAGCTCGAAAGCTTTCACCTGCGCCAGCAATCCATAACATACCGGGGGCAACGGTTCTGTGGGCAGAGGCAAAAATCCACTACGATTCACCCTGACCGGCATTTCCAGGACCCAGTCAGCAGACCATTCAGCCACCGCCCCCCGATTGGGCAGATTGACGATGTGAATTTCATCTAAATCGTTATAGTGGGCATTGATGAGCTGATCCGCCACCGTTGAGTAATAAGCGCCGCCCCGTTTTGTCAAATC
>JBBIPD010000377.1:1751-2115 GCA_037443025.1 Chloroflexota bacterium | reverse complement strand
GTCATGCTTGGATTGGCGTACTGACGCATCAATTCACTCTCGACTTGTATCACCTGTTCAGCGCGGGAGGGAGGCCATCGCTCCTGGTGCTTAAGCATGCGTTCGGTGTAATAGTAATATTGCAGGTAATAATTGGGTATCATCCCCAGGGCTTCGATGGTGGGTATGTCCCAAAGCGGCTCAGAATCCCTCTTCAAATCGGATATAAAGTAATCCATGACCTGCTGCCAGACATCTTCACCATCCAGGCGAAAACCACGATGCCAGGAGAGATGATTCAAGCCCAGGCTGTTCAGTTGCGCCCGTTGAGGATTGATTTTCTCATGTATCCCCTGCTCTAAACGCTCCAGAATGTCCATCTTGG
>JBBIPD010000377.1:0-1741 GCA_037443025.1 Chloroflexota bacterium | reverse complement strand
TGAAGACCCCATTGAATACCTCCATCCACACAAAAAATGCATCGTGAACCATAGGAACGTTGCAGACGCCTACCGAGATCAGATCAGGGGCATATTGGTGAAGCGCCTGGGTGATCAAACCCGCCGGGTTGGTAAAATTGATCAGCAAAGCGCCAGGTTCAGCCAGTTCGAGCACATCTCTGGCGATATCCAGAATGACCGGAATAGTGCGCAATGCCTTTGCCATGCCCCCAACACCGGTGGTCTCCTGACCGATCAAGCCGTGTCTCTTACCCAGGTATTCATCCTCCCGCCGCGCCTGCATCTTGCCCACACGGAGTTGGGTGATAACGTAGCTCGAGTCAGCGACAGCCGTCTGCTGGTTGCTGGTCAGCTCTATCCTGAACGGAGCGCCTCTCGCCTGCACCATACGTCGAGCGAACCCACCGACGACTTCCAACTTGTCATGGTCAATATCCATCAACCATAGTTCTGTCAGCGGCAATTGGTTGACGCGCTCAATGAAACCGTTCACCAATTCTGGGGTGTATGTCGAACCTCCACCAATCACGGCGATTTTCATCGTTTTTTCCCTCAGAAGCTTATTTCGTTATGGGTATTATCCCGATGAGATAAAAAGACCCCTCGGTCATGAGCCAAGCCAGACTTCGATAACATGCTCTTGTCCTGGCAATTCAGCAGGGACCAGATTACCCTCCGCGACGCTCCCATCTATGATCATTTTTGCCACGCCCCGGTTGATGTGTTGTGGGTTATGAACCGTTATCTTCAGCAACTGACCACGAAATCTGCGCCGGGCGACGAAGCCATCCCAAGCCGAGGGGATACAGGGGTCAATCCGCAAACCTTCCATCTCCGGTCTCAATCCCAGGATGAATTGGGTAATCGCGACGTAATTCCAGGCTGCCGTACCGGTCAACCAGGAGTTTTTTGCCTCCCCGTGGGTTGGAGCGTCTCGCCCGGCGATCATCTGAGCATATACATAGGGTTCGCAACGGTGCACATCGCTGACCTCTTCACGCGCCGAGGGATTGATGCGCAGGTAATAATCGTGGGCGCGGTCGCCACGCCCAATCATGGTTTCGGCAATCATCATCCAGGGGTTGGTGTGACAAAAGATACCCGCGTTCTCTTTGTATCCTGGCGGATAGGAGGATATCTCACCCAGGTGAAGATAATAGCGGGTATAAGCCGGTTGGTGTAACATAATCCCATGCGGTGTCGCCAGCCGCCTGTAAGTCGAGTCCAACGCTCGCCGGGCGCGCCCATCCTCTAACCCAAGCCCCGCCATGACGCATATGCCCTGGGGTTCAATAAAAATCTGCCCCTCGGTACATTCTTTCGAACCGACGGGGTTCCCAAAATCATCATAAGCCCGCCGGAACCATTCGCCATCCCAACCCGCCGCCCATATCGCCTTCTCCATCTCGCATGCAGCTTGACGGAAGCGCTCAGTATCCTGATTGCGGCGGTATTTTTGGGCAATATCCGCCATTGCGTTTGCAGCTAGGAAAAATAAACCGGCGATGAACACGCTCTCGGCAACTTTACCCTCTTTGTTGGTGGTGGTCTGGAAGGATTGCCCCGGTGTAGCCGAGAAACAGTTCAGGTTCAGACAATCGTTCCAGTCGGCGCGCCCGATCAACGGCAGCCCATGGGGACCAAGGCGGTCGAGGGTATATTGGATTGAGCGCCGAAGATGGTTGTAGAGAGGTTCCTCGGTGCCGGGTTGATTGTCAAA
>JBBIPD010000376.1:0-2582 GCA_037443025.1 Chloroflexota bacterium | reverse complement strand
GATTTCTCTCAGAGCAGAGACAAAGGGGAATTTTGATTGATAGAGATTCCAGGCGCTCTCCCACTCGGCGGGGCTATTCACTAACCGCGCCAGTCCGCGCATTTGGATGCCGCGAATGTCTCTCCAATCGAAACATGCGGGGTACAGGGCGGCGGCAGTGTGTGGGTCATGGGCGATGTCTCGAACGTGCTGGCTGTTTGCATCTGAGAAGAAGTAGAAATTGAGTTCCGGGCTTGCCGCAAAATAGACCGGGGCAGCGTGCGGCACGCCATCGCTTCCGACGGTTGCCAGAGTCAGGGTGGAGACGGCTAGAAGTTCGTTGAGTGGGGCTACTGGTCCATCCCTTTCCATTCCAGATACTCCTGATTGGAGATGCCCAGGCGGGCGAGAACTCTGCCAACCGTGTTGTTGATGATATCATCTACGGATTGGGGGCGGGCGTAGAACGCAGGTACGGGTGGGAAAATAACTGCGCCAGCCTGAGCAGCCAGCTCGAGCAGGCGGATGTGACCCAGGTGCAAAGGCGTCTCGCGGACGACTAAGAGAAGGGGACGCCCTTCCTTAAGAGTGACATCGGCGGCGCGGGAGAGCAAATCTTCGGTGTAGGAGTTGGCAATTGCCGAGAGGGTCTTGATGGAGCAGGGGATAACCACCATCCCCAATGTTGGAAACGAACCAGAGGCGATTGCCGCGCCGATATCCTGATAATTGTAGTTCACGTCCGCCAGTTTGATCACATCGCTGATCTTCCAGCGCGTCTCCTGAGAGATTGTCGCCCTGGCAGCCGGCGAAATCACCAGGTGGGTCTCAATATTCATTGGTCGCAGAACTTCCAGCAGGCGGATGCCCAGAATAACGCCGGAAGCGCCGGAAATACCGACAACCAGTCGCGAGGGTTGGGTTTGTTTCAAATCGTTTGCGTTCATTTTTCTCCCCAGTGAATGGCAACCGTGCCCAGCATCAGGCGCGTGAATCCAACCCGCTTGAATCCGGCAGCCATCAAACGCTCTGCCAGTTGTTCGGCAGACAGGAAAGCCTGGGTGGAATCGGGCAGGTAGCGATAGGCATCCGGTTCGCCGCTGATGATGTTGCCCAAAGCGGGGATGATCTTGTGCAGATGAAAGTTGATGAATGGCGTGAAGAGGCTATGAGGCGGGCGGGTCGTGTCGAGGGTGACGATGCGACCGCCAGATTTAAGCACCCGGTATTGTTCCCGCAAACCGCGGTGGATATCGCCCAGGTTGCGTAGCAAGAAACCGGAGACGACCGCGTCAAAAGCGCCCTCGGAGTAGGGCAGTTGCAGAGCGTCGGCTGCGTTCCAGTGAATCTGCTCTGCGCTGCGGCGTTGCCTGCCAAAGCGCATCATCTCCAGGGTGAAATCGGCAGCCACACAGCGACAATCCGGATGCTGGCGCAATGCCTCCTGAGCCAGGTCTCCTGTGCCGGCGCCCAGGTCGAGCAGAACGCCGCCAGGCGGTAGGCAGGCGCGGCGGATCGCCTCCTGCCGCCAACGCACATCCTGCCCCAAGGTCATCAACCGATTCATCAGGTCATAACGGGGCGAGATGCGGGTGAACATCTCCTGAACATAGCGCGCCCGCTCGTTTCCGCTCAGGTTAGCCATTATTCAGCCTCAAGAGAGCTGCGTCTTCAGCTTTTGCCACGCGCCGCCCCTCTTCAACATTCACCCGGGTGAGCAAATAGCCTCCGATGATGAAGAATGCAATAATGCTCAGCACGGCTGGACGGCTGTTGTCAAAAGTGGCAGCGGCGAAGGCAAACAGCAGGGGACCGATGATGGCGGAGAATTTCTCCATGATGCTGAAGAAACCAAAAAACTCGCCGCTTTTTGCTGCGGGCGACATGGACGAGAAGAGGCTGCGGCTCAGCGCCTGGCTCCCCCCCTGTACCACAGCCACCATCCACGCCAGGAACCAGAATTCGAAAACCGAGTTCAGGAAATAGCCCCAGATGGCGATAATGGCATAGATAGAAAGTGCAATCAGAATGCCGCGTTTGGTGTCAATTTTGTCTGCCAGGCTGGTGAAAAGCGCTCGCCCAAAGAGTATCGCCAACAACAGCCCCAACAGTTGAACCAGGAAAATCATGCCGATGATTACCCCCAGGTTGCTCTGGCGCGGCGGGGGGAGCACCTCGATGGAAGCCAGACCCATTTGATCACCCCCGCCTTTTTGAGCCATGTACAATTCCAGAGTGTGCTCTCCAGGCTCTGGGGCGGCGATTGTGACGCTTTCGCCGTAGCGCAGGGTGGGGCTGTAAGCGTTGATGGTTAAGTCTTGCCCCGTATCTTCGTCCAAAATCGGCTGTCCATCCAGGAGAACAAACCACATCCCGTTCTCCGGTCCGGAGAAGTAGGTAAGCTCCACTTCTTGACCGTTGAAGGTGAAACTCACCCGGCTGGCGAGGTCGCGAGTGGTGCGGTAGGTGGCGCTCTTATCTCCGCCCAGATCCTCTGCCGGGATGATGAGATCGCTCCAATTCCCCGAATAGACGATGCGCGCATCCGAAGCCAGGTACATCCCTTCTCCTGCTGCCGTGGCGGTGCTGGTGTATGGGGCTGG
>JBBIPD010000375.1:0-2596 GCA_037443025.1 Chloroflexota bacterium | reverse complement strand
GATAACTTAGTCCATATCGCCCATAATGTGGTAATTGGCGAAGATACTTTATTGCTCTGCGATGGGTGCGGTTATTCTGCCAACCGCCAGGTAGCCTGCTTTAGAAAACCTGTCGCTGCACCCGAAGAACCTCTGCCGACGGAATTGGTGGCTACACCCGAATGTAAAACCATCGAAGACCTGGCTCGTTTCCTGGAAATACCCAAATCAAAGACCGCCAAAGCCGTCTTTCTGGTGGCGGAAATCACCCAAGAAAAAGAATGCCTCGAAAAATTCATCTTTGCCGTGGTGCGCGGCGACATGGAAGTCAATGAAACCAAGCTAGCCAACGCGGTTGGGGCGAGGGATTTGCGCCCGGCGACCGAGGCTGAAATCATCGCGGTGGGCGCGGTGCCGGGGTACGCCTCTCCAATCGGTCTGGAAAACGCCCTCGTGGTTGTGGATGAAGCAATACCTATCTCGCCCAATCTGGTGGCAGGCGCCAATCAGCCTGGATACCACCTGCGGAATGTGAACTACGGACGCGACTACCGCGCCCAAATCATCACAGACATTGCCGCTGCAGGCGAAGGAGACGCCTGCCCCGAATGCAGCAATCCATTACGAAGTGTGCGTGGGGTAGAGGTGGGAAATATCTTCAAGCTGGGCACGCGCTACAGTGAAGCGATGGGTTGCACTTTCCTGGATAGCGATGGCGTCCAGAGACCGGTGATTATGGGCTCATACGGGATTGGCAGCGGCAGGCTGTTAGCCTGCATCGCCGAAGAGCACCACGACGATTATGGGTTAATGTTACCCATCACGGTCGCTCCATACCAAGTGCACCTCGTTGCTCTGGCGGGCAAAGGCAGCCGGGAAACCGAAACGCTTGCGAACCAACTCTACGAAAATATGGTCAATGCCGGTATCGAAGTGTTATATGATGATCGGGAGGAAAGCCCGGGGGTGAAGTTCAACGACGCCGATTTGATCGGCATCCCTATCCGCCTGACGGTCAGCGATAGAGCACTCAAACAGGGTGGAGTGGAATTTAAACGACGCGACCGCATAGAAAAAACGATACTCCCCCTGGAACAGGTTATCCCCCGGATACAGGCGGAAATTACTTCGATGTATGAGCAAATTCTGGCAACGCTCTCTTGAGCCGCACCTCAAAACCAGAAAAAAACCAACCCCTCAGAGTGTCAAATTTACCCGCCTTGTACCGCCGCCGCGACCATATACCTTGTAAGAAAGCGCGCCTCTACCAGCTTTACGAATACGAAACGAAAAAGGGAAATGCGCCGGGGCTGTCAAGAAAAACGACTGACAACCCCGGTTGATTGTTTGCCGGTCAACCCATCTTGAAGAACGAGGTGAGCTTCATTGCCAGGTTCAGGTCGCCCGCCAGCTTCAGCTTACCCTGCTTGAAATACTGCATCCCGTTCGCCTTTCCAAGCAATACATCCTTGAAATCCTTGGCGTCTTCGGTCAGAGTCATCTTGGGATTCTCAGCATTTCCCGGCGCCACTGTGCATTTACCCTCCTGAATCGTGACAATCCAATCGCCTCCTTCTTCCCCGGTCAGGTGATACTGGATGACGGCGTTCACCCCCTCAGCCGCCTCGGGGATGAACGCTTTCTCATGGTTGCGAACCAGTTGTTCAACGGTGATATCAGCCATATGATTTTCCTTTCTTTTCCATAAACAGGTCTATTGTAGATTTTCAAATATTCCCGCAGCGCCCATGCCTCCCCCAATGCACATTGTGACCATGCCGAACTGCACCTGACGCCGCTTCATTTCGTAGATAAGTTGGGTGGTGAGCTTGGCGCCGGTGCATCCTAGAGGGTGTCCCAGCGCAATCGCCCCGCCATTGACGTTGGTTATCTCCTCGTTCAACCCCAATTCGCGGATTACCGCCAGGCTTTGGGCGGCGAAGGCTTCGTTGAGTTCGATCAAGCCAATCTCTTTGAGGGATAATCCAGCCAATTTGAGCGCCTTTGGGATGGCGACCACTGGACCGATGCCCATAATCTCCGGAGGGACACCGCCCACCGCATAGGCGATAAAGCGCACCAGGGGTTTCAACCCCAGACTCTCGGCTTTCGCCCGAGACATGATGATCACGCCTGCCGCGCCGTCTGACATCTGCGAGGAGTTGCCGGCGGTCACACTCCCGCCCTCCTTGAAGGCAGGCTTGAGTTTTGCCAAAGCCTCCAGGCTGGTATCGGCGCGTGGACCTTCATCTCTGGCAAAGACGAAGGAGCGTTTAATCCGCTTGCCGTTCTCGCCCGGTTCCACCACCTCCACGTTCAAAGGCACAATCTCCGGGTCAAACCGACCAGACTGAACCGCAGCGGATGCACGCTGGTTACTTCGCAGGGCAAAGGCGTCCTGGTCCTGACGGCTGATGTTGTACTTCAATGCCACATTCTCCGCCGTCAGCCCCATATTGGTGAAAGCTTCGGGATAGGTCTCTGCCAGGTGAGGCATTGGAGCGAACTTGAACCCAGTCATCGGCACCATGCTCATCGACTCCGTCCCACCCGCGATTGCCGTTTCAATCTGTCCGGCTATGATGGCAAACGCAGCATGGGCGATGCTCTGCAAGCC
>JBBIPD010000374.1:0-2603 GCA_037443025.1 Chloroflexota bacterium | reverse complement strand
CACCAGACCGCTCTTGATTTCTTTCACCTGGATGATGACCCAGATTGAATTCTCGGCGAAGGTGCCAGTGCCGAACATCTGCCCGGAAGCGTCCTGGAGCTTCCAGAAGCTTTGATACTCGCCCGGGTTGATGGGGGCGATCATGTTGACCGAAAGGTCAATTTTCTCACCCGGTTTAACCTCCCGCGGCAGGGGGATTTCTTTAGGAGCGGACATCTGGTCGCCTTTGACGAAGACCAGTTTGTAATTGGTGGTCCAGGTGCAGGAGCCAAAGTTCTCCAACCGCCAGGTTTTGGTGAAGCCGCTGCCGGGGTTGACCTTGGTGCCATCGGGTATGGTGACATCTTCGATGAATTTAGCCGCGTTGCAAAACGCGCCTGGCGTGCCAGGAGTGCCAGGGGTGACAGGGGGTTGTACGCCGCTGCCGCCGCCCGATTGTCCTGTGGTCGGGGCAGGGGTTACGGTGAACGGGGTTGGGGTGAAGATGGGGGTGCTGGTGGCGATGGGAAGGGGCGTGTTGGTTGCCCGAGGGGTGTTGGTGGGCACTTCCAGGGTGAAGGTGGGGGTCAGGCTGGGTGGGATTGCTGCAGCCGTGCCGGTGGCGTTGGCGGCAATCTGGGTGAGCTGAACCTGAAGGGTTTGGGCAGCCTGGGTGAAGATGATGGCGCCCTCATTGACCGGTTCAGCTTTCGACCCCGGACCGAGGAAGACCATATAAAACAACACGCCCAGGGTGACCAGCGCCGCCAACCCCAATAAAATCAGGACCATTATGCGAACGGGATTCATGCGCATGGATTGTTCTCCTCACAAAACTAATTCTCTGGCGATGTCCAGCCAGGGGATATCAACACGGGTTAATCAGTCAGGGGTTCACCTCCGTGGTCTGGGTTGAAGCATTAATCTGCTTGAAGCCCGCAGGGGGGATGATCCGTTGCGGATGGGTGTAGAGATTGAAACGGTTGCGCCGAGCGTAGCCGATCAGGGTGACGCCCAGGCGCTCTGCCAGCTCGATGGAGAGCGTGCTGGGTGAGGTGCGGGAGATGAGAATGGAAGCGCCGATGCGGGCGGCTTTCTGGAGCATTTCTGAGCTGATGCGACCGGTGGTCAATATGATCTTGCGCTCAGGGTGGATATTTTCCATCAGGCAACGCCCGGCGAGCTTATCCAGAGTGTTGTGGCGACCGATATCCTCGGTAATGAGCAGGATTTGCCTGCCATCGCTCAGCCCTGAGGTATGCACCCCGCCGGCATCGCGGTAAAGCCGCTGCGCCTCAAATAACTGCCCGATCAACTCGCCCACCCGGTTTGCCTCCAGGACGCCGCCATTCGAGACCGGATTGATCTCGGCGTTTTCTTCCAGGGCGGTGAACCCACCCGTGCAGCCGGAGGTGCGCCGCCATTTATCGGGTTTTTCGACGCTGTGATCCAGCCAGACATCCACGTTATCGCCTGCGGCGCAAAGGCGAACATCCAGGACTTCCTTAAATGACTTAATCACACCTTCGTTAAAAAGAAAGCCCACCGCGAGGGCTTCCAGATCAACCGGGGTGCACATAAAGGTGAGCCAAATCTCGCCGTTCACCGTCAGGGAGACCGGCGTCTCACTGATAACATGCTCATCGAGGCGCGTCCAACCCTCAGGCGAGTGGCGAAATCCAGCGGCAGGGACAGTTGCAGGCTTCATTTTCAACATCCTTTTCCAATAAAATACCGCTAAAGGTCTTGAATGATGATATATCTCGGTTCGGGCTAAGGCGATTCTGTTCCCGAATTCAGGTTAATTTTAGCAGATATTAGCGGGGTTGGGCTGACAAAGATGATATGGTCACAGAACCCATACCCTGTCAATTGTAGGATGAGAGGGTGACATTTATTTGAATATCGGGGATAATTATCCCATCAGGCGCGCTTGACGGCAATTCTCAATCAGGAGGTCAAACATGGACAGGTTTCGAGTTAAACCCGGAAGCAAGGTCAGACTGGAGGAATGGGATACCGATGAACATGAATTGGCAGAAATGGGGGTTGACGACAAGAACGAGGCGAAGGAGGCTTTGGAAGCCCTGAACCGCGAGCTTGAGTCGCTTCAGGAGCTCTTATATGCCGAGCATCGGCGCCCGGTCTTAATCGTGCTTCAAGGGATGGATACCAGCGGCAAGGACGGGACGATCCGCCATGTTTTCGAGGGGGTGAACCCGCAAGGGGTGCGGGTGGCGAATTTCAAGGTGCCGACTCAAATCGAGCTGGATCACGATTACCTCTGGCGGGTGCATGCGCAGACGCCTGCCAAAGGGGAGATCGTCATCTTCAACCGCAGCCACTACGAGGATGTGCTGGTGGTGCGGGTGCATCATCTTGTGCCAAAAGAGGTCTGGTCGCGCCGCTACGAACAGATCAACCATTTCGAGCGTTTGCTGGCAGAAGAGGGGACGCTCATATTGAAGTTTTTCCTGCACATCAGCCCAGAGGAGCAGAAGCGGCGCTTGCAGGCTCGCCTGGATGACCCAACCAAGCAATGGAAATTCCGTCTGGGGGATCTTAAGGAGCGGAAGTTGTGGGGAGATTATATGAAGGCATACGAGGATGCGCTGAGCAAAACC
>JBBIPD010000373.1:0-2628 GCA_037443025.1 Chloroflexota bacterium | reverse complement strand
TGCTGGATTTCTGCCAGTTCGGCGGGGCTCACGGGAGAAGCTGATTTGGCTGACGACAAGGGCGTTTCGACGATGTTCGTCCGGGTTGATTCTGGTTGTTCCGCCCGAGCCAGGAGGCTGGGCAGGCGCATCCAGGCGACGAAAGCCAGGCATGCCAGGACGATCACGGTCAGGACGTTCAAGCCGGCGCGCATGAAGCGGCTGGCAAAAGGATCTTCAGTCATTAAGGAATCTCCAGATAATCATCGAGCAGGTCACCAACAAGAAAAAGGCGGGGGCGAAGCCCAGGATGACTCAGATGGCTGCGCTCACCCGCCAATTCTACTACATTTATCGGGACGGACGATTAATCTTTCACCACCAGAACTGAGCAGCCGGAATAGTGGATAATCTTGCGAGAGACGCTCCCCAGAAGCCAGCCCCGAACCGCTCCCAAACCGCGCGAGCCAACCACGACCAGTTCGATGGGATGTTTCTTGAGGTAATTAATGATCTCGGTTGCGGCGTCTCCTCGGACCAGTTCGGTTACGATGTTCAGTTGAAGGGATTCCAGGCTTTTAACGGTCTGCTCGAGCAGTTCCTTGCCGCGCTGGAATTGCTGTTCGACCATCTTTTTAGACTCCTCGGTCTCGTAGATTGCTGGAGGCGTAACCAAATCGGGCACAGGCGACCAGGCTGGAATCTGTTGAATCGGCAAGGGCGCGGGAGGAACGGCATGCAGGATATGGAGCTGGGCGTCGGCGGGGAGGGGAAAAGTCAGCAGGTATTCCGCGGCGCGCTGGCTGTACTCCGATCCATCGGTGGCGAAAAGTAGATGCTTGATGGGTTTGTAAGGCGCTCGGACAACCAGGACTGGCTGGTTGGCGTATTCAACGACCTGCTGAGCCACCCCACCCAGGAGGATTCCCAGGGTGGCGCGTAAGCCTTTGGCGCCAATAATGATCATATCTGGCTTGAGCGATTCCGCCAGTTCGACAATTTTTTCCGCCGGGTAACCCAAAATCAGCTCAGTTTTGACATCTAATCCCCTCTCGTAAAGGCAGGCTTTCGATTTTTCCAGGGATTCTCGAAGCGCTTCATGGTTCGAAGCCTGGAGGGGGGTAAAAACCGAGACCACGGTAATATGGGTGTCCTGGGGAAAGGGTAAATCGCAAATGAGCTGTATGGCTGCCTGGGAATGCTGGGAGCCATCATCGGCGAGCAGGATGTGCTTGGGTTGAGATGGTTTTTGGTCCGACATACTTCCCTCCTTCTATGATTCGTCCAGGCGATACATCCAATGGCGGAATAAAAACAACCGGCGAGGCGCTGTTGATTGGAACTGCCTGAGCCGGGTGTGTGCTTGCGCCTGGTGGTTTGTGAGCGGCGATGTGAAACGCGACAGAGGCGTCACCATCCCTCTGCAAATAATATAGCAAAAATTAAGCCGGAATTCAAGTCAGCGGCAGGAATCTCAAGCCGAGGGGGTTAAGGCGAGCTGTTGAAGCAGTTCCTGAGGGCTGGTCGTCGGGTTGAGGCAGGTGAAGCGGCGACAGACATAGGCGGTTGGCTGGTTGTTGAGCATGTTTCGATGGTGCAGGAGGGGTGGGTCGTTTTGCGCTGGAGGAAACGCGGAGACAGCCAGGATGGTGTGAGGGCGGTAGGTCTGGTTGACGGCATCCAGCAGGGATTGAGTGGCTGGGAGGGAGGGATCTCCAAGGATGGCGATTTCTTTAAAGTCGGCAAGGGCGGCGTTGATTGCGCATAGCCAATTACCAAAGGCGATCGGGTAACGCACCGCAGAGGGTTGGATCGCCGCCAGCATTGGGTTGGCTATATCCAGCCAGGATGTATTCCCAGAGTATGTCGCCATTAAGAGTAGAGCGCGAGCCGCTAAAGAATTGCCGCAAGGGGTGGCGTTATCCTGAAGGTCTTTGGGGCGGGTGATGAGCGGGTCGTGATCATCGCGGGTGTCGAAGAAACCCAGGGCGGGGTCGCGGAAATGGTCTATCATCTCACGGCACAGGGATTCGGAAGCAGAATACCAGCGGGGGTCGAAGTCAGCCTGGTACAGGGAGAGCAAACCCAGAATTAGAGCCGCGTAATCCTCGAGATAGGCGTTGTGGCGCGCTTGACCCAAACGCCAGGCGCGCAAAAGCCGATCTCCTGTATAGAGCTGACTGAGGATAAAGTCGGCGTTTTGCTGGGCGATTTGTAAATAATCATTTCGCCGCAGATAACGCGCCGCTTCCGAAAAGGCGCGCAAGGCGAGCGCATTCCAGGAGACCAGGACTTTGTCATCGGTTGCGGGTGGGATTCGCTGCTGGCGATGGAGCAAGAGACGGCGCTTCAATCCCCCGAGGCGATGAGCTATCTGAGAGACCTCCATACCGAACCTCTGCGCCAGCTCGGCATCATCCGCTTTTCTTTGGAGGATATTTGCACCTTCGAAATTGCCGGCTTCGGAGAGCGTATACGCGGCGCAGAAGAACTGGTAATCCGCCGGGTCATGCAACACCTGGCTGACCTCCCGCGGCGTCCAGAGATAATATTTACCCTCCTCGCCTTCGGAATCGGCGTCCAGGCTGCTGTAAAAGCCGCCCTGCGGGTGGCGCAGCTCGCGGATGATGAAGTCCAGCGTCTCTTCAC
>JBBIPD010000372.1:0-2646 GCA_037443025.1 Chloroflexota bacterium | reverse complement strand
AGGTCCATTGACCACGCCCATCGGCGGCGGCATCCGCTCGCTCAATGTGGCGTTGCGCAAGGCTTTGGATTTGTATGTCTGCCAGCGCCCGGTTCGCTACTTTAACGGGGTTCCCTCCCCGGTGAAACACCCCGAGTATGTGGACATGGTTGTCTTCCGCGAAAATACCGAAGACATCTATACGGGCATCGAATTCGAGTATGGGACGCCAGAAAACGCGCGCTTTCTGCAAATTCTGCGGGAGAATTTCCCCCAGGAATACGCCAAAATCCGCTTCCCGGATACCGCCGGGGTTGGCGTGAAACCGGTTTCCAAAGAGGGCACCTATCGCCTGGTGCGCGCTGCCATCCAGTGGGCGCTCGCCAACAAACGCCGAAGCGTTACCCTGGTGCATAAGGGCAACATCATGAAATACACCGAGGGCGCGTTTCGCAATTGGGGTTATGAGCTGGCAGAGAGTGAATTCGGCGATAGGGTCTATACCTGGGCGCAGTGGCAAAGAACACTCGAGGAAAAAGGCGAGGAAGCAGCCAACGCCGAGCAAGACGCCGCTCTGCAAGCCGGCAAATTGTTGATAAAAGACGTCATCGCCGATATCGTCTTTCAGCAAACCATCACCCGCGCCCGGGATTTTGACGTGCTGGCTACCATGAATCTCAACGGCGATTATCTCTCTGATGCCCTGGCTGCCCAGGTGGGCGGGATTGGCATCGCGCCCGGGGGCAACATCAACTATACCAGCGGGCATGCGGTCTTTGAAGCCACCCACGGAACCGCGCCAAAATACGCAGACAAAGATATGGTCAATCCCGGTTCGGTCATCCTTTCGGGTGAGATGATGCTGCGCTACCTGGGCTGGCATGAAGCCGCGGATAACATCATCAAGGGTATGGAGGGAGCCATTGCCGCCAGAACTGTGACCTATGATTTTCATCGCCTGATGGACCACGCTGTGCTTTTGAAATGCTCCGAATTCGGAGATGCGGTCATCAAACACATGGATGATTAAACAAAAGAAAGGCGCGTTGGACCGCTTAGAGGGGCGAGAAATCCGCCCCTCTCTGGTTCAATACATGGGTTGACGATGAGAATAACTCTACCCCGACTCGACGGTCAATCCAGCTTCTCCATCCCCGACGATTGGCTGGGGGAAATTGTCCAGCCCAAGGCGATTACACCAGCGGAAGACCCAACGCGGGAGATTGAGCAGGCGCTCGACCAGCCCATCTCCAGCCCCACCCTGGAAGATATCGCCCGCAAAAGCGGTAAGTTTGCCATCCTGGTAGATGACCACACCCGACAGACTCCCATTGGGCTGTTGCTGCGAAGCGTGCTTAACCGCATGCACTCGACTGGCGTCGCTCGCGAGGATGTTCAGATTATTATCGCTCTGGGCAGCCATCGCCCAATGCGTGAGGCGGAGTTGGTCGCCAAACTGGGTGAAGACATCCTGACAAATTATCGGATAGACAATTCCCCCTGCACCGATACAGAAGGGATGCAATTCGTGGGTGTGTCGGCGAATGGCATACCTGCCTGGCTTAAGCGTTCGGTTCTGCAGGCAGATGTGCGCATTGGATTGGGGATGATCACACCCCACATGGACGCAGGCTTCTCCGGGGGCGCCAAGATCGTTCTCCCTGGCGTCTGCGGCGAGCAAACCGTGGACGCCTTTCACGCCAGGTCTGCCGACCTCACAGACAACCCTCTTGGGAAGGCTGACGCCCCATTGCGCCTTCACTTAGAGCAGTTCGTCTCGGAACAGGCGCCATTGGAGTTCATCGTCAATCTCATCGCCACCCTGGATGGAGGAGTATATCGTTGCATTGCCGGGCATCCGGTGGAAGCCCATCGCGCTGGGGTTGCTTTTGCGCGTCAGGTTTTTGGGGCTTATGCCAGGCAAAGATATCCCGTGGTGCTTGCCAACTGCTATCCCTATGAGCATGATTTGTGGCAGTCAATGAAGGGACTCTGGTGCGGCGATCTCTTGACCGCGGATGGCGGCGACCTGATTCTGGTCACACAGGCAGGCGAAGGATATCAGGCTTACCCGCATCTGCCGGGGTACATTGCCGCGGAACCGGAGGGTCTAAAATCGTCCCTGGATGGCGGAGCCGTCAGCGACGCAAAATCCGCCGCCACCGGCGTCATGGTGGGGAGAATGAAAAAACGCATCCGAATTTCCCTGGTCTCCCAGGGTCTCACCCCAGAAGACGCCTGCCAGATGGGCTTTGGCTATTATCCGTCCGAAGAGTCCGCTCTGGAAGACATCATCAACCGTCTCCCGTTATTCAAACGCAAAGGCTCCCTGGCTGTGCTGCCCCACGCCGGCTTGGTGGCGCCCATCATCAACCCAGACGCTCAGGATATCATTACCGCCTCCTCGAAGTCGGTTTGATTATCGAAAAAGGGGAAAACTTCGCCTTTATCTAGACTATAATAGCAAGACAGACCGATCATTGTGTGTCGTTTGACAATAAGGAGGTGGTTAAATCCGATTCACAATCAACACAATCATCCCTGCCAAGGAAATGTTAAATCCCATCAGAGAATAGAATTCTAGAGGAGAAAGATGATGAAACGCATCGCCATTTTGTTAATCGCCATTCTCGCCGCAGCGTTGGTCTTATCTGCCTGCGCCTCCGG
>JBBIPD010000371.1:0-2690 GCA_037443025.1 Chloroflexota bacterium | reverse complement strand
CGCGGCGCGGGAGGAACGGCTGAAGGTCTCCGGCAACCCGGCGCAGTACGACGACCTGCAGGCTTTTATTGACCAGCAGGCTTTGATGGAGCGTCTGGTTTCCGAGTCGATTCTACCCACCTTGCGTCTGGATGTTTCAGATAACGACATCAGCGCCGCTACCGAGTGCATTGTGGACTGGATGGAAGCCACCGGCGGCTTGTACGCCAGTTAATGGGTGGATTCCATGAGCAATCCGGTGGTCGTTTTGATCTCTGCTGAGGCGGAGTGGGCGGCGGTGCGGGAATATTACCCCCATCAGCCATTCGAGCAGTCGCTGTTTGGCGAGTATTTTCAGCGCCAGGTACAGGGAAGGGGCAAGACAATTCCGGTGGTGTTCTTGCAAGGCGGCTGGGGCAAAATCGCCGCGGCTGCCTCCACCCAATATGCCATCCTGCGCTGGCAGCCGCCCTTGTTGATAAACCTGGGAACCTGCGGCGGTTTTCGGGGTCTGGCGCAGCCCGGTGAGATTCTGCTCATCGAACGCACCCTGGTTTATGACATTGATGAACAAATGGGGGACAGCCAGGAGCATATCTCCCATTACAGCGTCGAGTTGGATTTGAGCTGGCTCGGAGAAAAGCTGCCCCTTCCGGCGCGACGAACGCTCCTGGTTTCCGCCGACCGCGATTTATCCCCCGTCGAGATTCCAGACCTGCATCGGCGTTATGGCGCCATCGCCGGCGATTGGGAGAGCGGCGCCATCGCCTGGGTGGCGCAGCGCAATCACCTGCGCTGCCTGATCTTGCGCGGCGTGAGCGACCTGGTGGATGCTGGCGGCGGAGAGGCGTATGGCAACCTGGAAATGTTCCAGCGAGCAGCGCGCCAGGTAATGCGCCGCCTGCTCGAGTCTTTACCTGCCTGGCTGGATGCGGCGGGAATTTAAAACCCTGTTGCAGGTTGGGATTCTATCCCACTGCCGCTTTGGTTGGCTTAAAGTTGCGTTTTAACCAGGCGCGGGCGCCTTCCAGGTCGAACTGCGAGGCAAGGCTTTTCATCATCGGCACCTGGTCCAACCCATCCAACCCTACCGGTACGGGTAGAACCGGATTGATGCGCAGGTACTGGTCGCGCAACAACTGGCGGCACTGGTAGTCTGCCAAGCCCATACTGCCTTCCATCATCAGGCTGATGATGTGCGGCAACCATTGGACAAACCCCCAATCCTCGTCTTGGGCGGTGACATACTTGGGGTTATAACCCGTCCCGACAGAAAGCAGGCGGATATCGCGCAGCTTCTGCTTACCGGTGTCGGGTTGCAGTGCCTGCGCCAGGGCGCACATACTGGGGTTGTTGGAGATCACCCCGCCGTCCACATACCCTTGATAGACCGGGAAATAGGTCGGAGCGGCGCTGGTGCGCAAGGCGACATCCACCACCCTTTCATGCCCATCGGAGTCTTCGCCCGGAAAGTTGTGAAAATACTTCGGCTTCCAGGAGCGCACCTTGCCGAAACCGGTGGCTTCGTTGTCCAGGTCGAAGGACGAGATAATCACCCGTTTTTTCAGGTCCGCCAGCTTCATCGAGCCGAATTCTTTGCTCAGCTCATCTTTTAAGTATTTGTTAGAATACTGCGCGCCGCGCGCCTGTCCCAGGTCTTTCAGGTTATCCCAGAAGGTATCCCGAAAGACGCGCTCGCCCAGGCGCTCGTACAGCTCGCGAGCCTGGGTGGGAGTCATCCCAGACGCCAGACCCAATGCCAGGATGCCGCCGGTGGAGGTGCCTGCAATCAAATCCACTTCCTCGAGAAACCCGGGGTAGCCTAGCTCCAGGCGTTCTAACAGAGCGGCGGTCAAGACGCCGCGAATGCCGCCGCCATCCAGCGATAGGATATGAAAAGGGGACATGTTTTTCTCCTTTGGAGATATTGTGATTATCGGTTGCCAGATCCAACCGCCCGCCGTCTATACTGCTGAAATCCCTTCTGATTGTAGCACGCTCGGCGTCATCGGTCAATTTAAGAGTAATCGGATGTGCATTGACTATTTCTGGTTTTCACCTTACAATTGATTAATAATCATTCATATCCTGCTAATTGCCCGTTAATTTTCCCTTGACAGTGACAATTGCTAATGGTATTCTTCTCACTGGCAACGCAATGTGTAATGGCTGAATCCAAATAGATTTGGTCGCTTCCGCATCTAACCGGAATACCTCGATATGTCAGTTGCCTCATTCAGACGAGAGAAATCTTTCTACAGCTCAAACCAAAAGTTGACCACCTCTACCGTTGTCTGGAAAACAACAACCTGGTCGGTCTCTATCAGCATCCATGGGCGCAAAGCGCCCCAGCGACGGTCTGATTTTGCAGACCGTCTTTTGTTCATTCTCGCATAGCTGGATAAGGAATCCTAAAATATTTCTGGCAAGTACCGCTTTGACGGGCGGTAGAAATTATGAGGGCAGGGGAGATATCCCCTCATACCCCATAGGGTTAATCAGGAGAACCTTCCGTTGATGGATGACGGCGATGACAACGGTAGGTTCAATCAGGGCTATCAGGAGGTGAAAAAAACACATGAAATCCAGTGACTACCCAAGACAAATCTAAGCCGAATCGAACACAGGAGAATGTTTCATGAAAACGAGGAGTACTAAATTATTCAATCTATTCGTAGTGCTGAGCATGGCGTTGAGCATACTGGCGACGC
>JBBIPD010000370.1:0-2693 GCA_037443025.1 Chloroflexota bacterium | reverse complement strand
CCTGCTGCAAGATAAGGGCGCTCTTGTGCTGGGCGGCTTTCTCGCCCGCGGCGAGCTGCACCATCCCGCCCCTTGTCTTCACGGACGGATGCCTGACCGTCCCAACGATGGCGATTTTGCCCAGGCGCGGCGCTTTGCATCAGCCGTCATCGAGCATGTCTCGGCGGGTCGCCCCGGACCCGTCGCCGAGAGCCGCCCCGACGCCCTCAAGCCGCGAAACGGCTTTTACGATCTGGTGGGTATCCTCAGCACGGATGGCTTTCTGCGCCGGATGTTGCCCGAACCAAAACCCGACCCATCCCGATGCGACCGGTGCCAATGGTGCGTCTACGAATGTCCCACGCGCAACATCACCCTGGCGCCCTACCCGCTCCTGGGAGACGCCTGCATCCGCTGCTATCGCTGCACCACCGGTTGTCCTCAACAGGCTTTCGATGTCAACTGGAGATGGGGCAACCTGGCGATTCTGGCTTTCTACAACACATTCTTTGAACGCTGGTTTGGCGACCTGCAACCCGGCGAGCGCATCTATTGAAAAAGTTAAGCCCCAGGCTATGCGGCTGCCTCCGGGGCGTCTCTACTTAAGCAGCCCCGGTATCTCGCTGGCAATCGCATCCCGCACCTGGCGGAAGACCGCCAGCACCTCCTCCTCCTTCCCGCTGGCTTTCGCCGGGTCGGGGAAGCTGTGATGCACCCGCACGCCCGGTCCCAGCCAGAGCGGGCACTCCTCGGCGGCGGAATCGCACACCGTCACCACCAGGTCGAATTGCTCCTGGCGCAGCTCATCTACCAGTTTACTCCGCCCCTGGTGATGGATGCCGATTTCTTCCAGCACCTGCAAAGCTTTGGGGTGGACGTAACCCGCCGGGTGCGTGCCGGCGCTGAACGCCTGCCATTCATCCCCCCGGCGGGCGTTGACGATCGCCTCTGCCATCTGCGAGCGGCAGGAGTTGCCGGTACACAAGAAGAGGACTTTGCGCTTCATACTATGCTCCATAGGTGCGATGGATGGCTTCGTCGTCCGATGCGGAAAGTTCCTTAAGCTGACCGGTGACGATATACACTGCCCGCTCGCAGATATTGGTGACGCGGTCGGCGAGGCGCTCCAGGTTGTGCGCCGCCCACATCAGGTAATTCCCCTGGTCTATGGCTTTGGGGTTGTTGAACATGATGGTCACCAGCTCGCGGTAGACCTGGTTGTAGAGATTGTCCACCTGGTCGTCCTCGTTGGGAATCGCCCGGGCGGTTTCGGCGTCTGCCTGGATGAAGGCGGTGACGGCGCGGTGGAGCATATCCACCGAGATTTCCGCCATGCGGGGGATATCAATGAGGGGCTTGATGAGCGGTTCGGTTCCGATCATCCGGGCGATGTGGGCGATGCCCTTGGCGTAGTCGCCCATGCGCTCCAGCTCGCCCGCCACTTCCAGGATGGACGCCAGCAAACGCAGGTCGCCCGCCATGATGGGTTGCTGGGTGGCGATGGTGATGATGACATCGTTCTCGATTTTGAAGCGGCGGGCGTTCACTTCCTGGTCTTGATGATACACCTCCAGGGCGAGCCTGACATCCTGCTGTTTCAGCGCTTCAACCGATTGCAGCACCGCGTTTTCAACCATGCTGGCGAGCACCAGGACGTCATCCCGGAGTTGCTGAATTCTATGATCGAGTGTCTGGCGTGGCATGCTTCCCTCCATCTCTAACCGAACCGCCCGGTGATGTAGTCTTCGGTGAGCTTTTCTTTGGGGTTGGTGAAAATCTGCTCGGTCTCTCCGTACTCCATCAGGTAGCCGGCGCGGTCTTCATCCATGGTGAAGAAGGCGGTGAAGTCTGAGACGCGGGCGGCTTGTTGCATGTTGTGGGTCACGATGATGATCGTGTACGCTTGTGAAAGCTCGCGCATCAGCTCCTCGATTTTCAGGGTGGCGATGGGGTCGAGGGCTGAGCAGGGTTCGTCCATCAAGATTATATCCGGTTTGATGGCGATGGCGCGGGCGATGCACAAACGTTGCTGCTGCCCGCCGGAGAGGGACAGCCCGCTCTGGTTGAGCTTATCTTTCACCTCATCCCACAGGGCGGCGTCTCTGAGGGAGCTTTCCACCAGGTTGTCCATATCCGCCTTGCTGCCCTTGAAGCCGTTGATTCTCGCCCCCCAGGCGATGTTCTCATAGATGCTCTTGGGGAAGGGGTTTGGCTTCTGGAAGACCATGCCGATGCGCCGCCGCACTTCCACCGGGTCAACCTCGGGGGCGTACAGGTTCTGACCGTTGAAGAGGACCTCGCCCTCGGCGCGGGCGCTCGGCACCAGCTCGTTCATGCGGTTGAAGGAGCGCAGCATGGTGCTTTTGCCGCAGCCGGAGGGACCGATGATGGCGGTGATCTTCTGGCGGGGAATCTGGAGGGAGACGTTTTTAATCGCCCGGAAGTTGCCGTAGTACAGGTTGAGATTGCGGGCTTCGATGGCGAACTCGCTGAGAGCCGCCTGTTCTTTTTCAAGGCTGACAGCGTTCTGCCTGGGCAGGGAGAAGGAAAGGTTCATGCGAGCCTCCGGGTAAAGCGGTTGCGGAGCAGGATGGCGACGGCGTTGAGGGTGAGGAGCAACGCCATCAGGACGAGGATGGCGCCGCCAGCCAGGTTGCGGAAGACATCCTGCGGGCGGGCGGTCCACTGGTAAATCTGGATGGGGAGGGTGGTGA
>JBBIPD010000369.1:0-2750 GCA_037443025.1 Chloroflexota bacterium | reverse complement strand
GCAAGCAATTCGAAAGCCAAGCCTGGGCTCAAATCGATCAAGGGTACAATGCCGCCCGGTCTCTCTATCGGGCTACGGAGCAGCGCCTCGCCAGTTTTGCATCCCTCGTCGCTCTGAGACCTGCCCTGGTGGAACTGATTCAGACCGGGGAGACCAGCGCCATTCAAGACTACTTGCGCCCCATGCAAGAAGCCGAAAATCTGGACTTCCTGGCAATCTGCGCGGCTAACCCCGAACCGATCGCTGTCACCCAGAACCAATACCATAAAGAGGTATGTGCCCAGATAAAAAATGGCAGCACCTATCTGGTTTCAGGAGAAACCCTGCCTCAAATCTGGCTATTATCCAGCGCACCGGTCGAAAACCTTCCCGACCTGGATGCCAGGGTCGTGGTCGGTCTCAACCTCAACACCCGGTTTGTCAGACAGATGCAATCCCAGACCGGTCTCGAGCATACGCTCATGACCAACGACCGGATTGTCGCCACCAGCCTGGAGTCTTATCCGCCAATCAACGCCACCCGAGCGCCTCGCGCCTCATTCCTCGCCCAATCAGAGATTGACGTCTGCTGCGAGTACGCCATCAACCAACAATCTTTTTACGCCGCCCGTTTCCGATTGGCTGACTCGGAGGTTCAGGCTGAGGTAGCCCTGCCGGTCGGTAAAATCCAATCTGCTCAAGCAGGCTTGAGGACGATCCTGTTGATCAGCATCCTTATCGTCGCCGGGATTGGCTCTGCCCTGGGAATATTCATCACCCGACGGATCAGCCAGCCTCTGGTGAGCCTGTCTCAGGCAGCCTATCGTTTCAGCCAGGGCGACCTGAAGACGCCCGTTCAGGTTAATACAGAGGTGATCGAGGCGATTCGGGTCAGCCAGGCGCTCGAGCAAGCCCGGCTCGATCTGCTCAAGACGTTGACCGATTTGCAGAGAGAGAAAGCCTGGGTTGAGCATTTGCTGGAGTCAATCGTCGAGGGCATCGTCACCCTGGATAAAGATTGCCGTATCACCTTTTTCAGTCACGGGGCGGAAAAAATCACCGGCTGGACTCGAGAGCAGGTCTTGCACCGCCCCTGCGATGAAGTGCTCCGAATACCCGGCAGCGCCTCCTCTTTCAGCCAGCACATCCCCCTCCCAGGGCAGAAAAACGAAATCGAGATTGAGGTTGCCGACAGGCGCCAGATCACCCTCTCCATCACCCGAGCCCAACTGACCCCTTCCGAAGCCAAAAATTCCGAGATTGCCCTCGTCTTCCGGGATGTGAGCGAAGAATATGCAACCCACCGCCTCCTGGGTTATTTCATCGCGAATATCGCCCACGAATTCCGCACCCCTCTCTCCGCTCTGGCGGCGTCTATTGAGCTTCTGATTGACCAGGCGCCAGATCTTACCCAGGCAGAACTGGACGAGCTTTTGAAATCCCTCCATCTGGGCGTTTTCGGCTTGCAGACCCTGGTGGATAATCTGTTAGAGAGCGCCAGCATCGAAACCGGGCATTTTCGCGTCTCACCCCGCCCTTATGACCTGGACAAGATCATCGCCGAAGCCATCCAAACCATGCAACCCTTACTGGACAAGTATGACCAGAAATTGATTCTCCAGATTCCTCCAGACCTGCCTCTCGTCCAGGCTGATCCGCGCCGCGTGGTTCAGGTGCTCGTCAATTTGATCTCGAACGCCAGCAAATACGGACCAGAAGCAGCCGATATCAACCTCTCGGTCATGCAACAGGAGAAATGGGTCAAAATCGAAGTATCCGACCACGGTCCCGGCATATCCCGCCAGTACCGTGAGCAGCTCTTCCATCGCTTCGAATATCCGGCTTCCAGTCAAGACCAACGCCAGGTCGGGGCGGGCTTGGGATTATCGGTGGTTAAAGCGATCGTTGACGCCCACGGTGGGCGAGTCGAAGTGGAAGATCGCCCCGGCGGGGGTTCAGTATTTTGGTTCACATTACCGGTGGCTGAGGAGACATGAAGATTTTAGTCGTTGATGACGATAGGGTTCTGGCGGATGTGGTCGCCTTTGCTTTCCGCAGGGAGGGCTTTGAGGTGATTCAGGCGTACGACGGCTTATCTGCGCTGCAACGTTGGGCGGAAGAAAATCCCGACCTGATCGTGCTGGATGTCAATTTGCCTAAGATGGACGGATTCAGCGTTTGCCAACGCATCCGCAGAGAAGCTGAGACGCCGATCATCATGCTCACCGTCCGCAGCGAAGATGACGATGTGGTCCATGGTTTGGACCTGGGAGCGGACGATTACATAGCGAAACCCTTCAGCCCACGCCAGTTGGTCGCCCGCGCCAACGCCGTCCTGCGTCGGGCAGGGCAGATCCCTGCCCATGCTCCCCGTCAGGTTGGCGATCTCCACCTCTCCCCAAGCCGCCGGGAAATTCGCATCGGGGATGGCGATCCAATCCCTCTCACCCCCCTGGAAGGGCGCATGTTGGATTACCTGATGGTGAACGCCGGTCAGGTGCTGACCTACGACTCCCTGATTGACCATGTGTGGGGACCCGAGGGCGCCGACCGGGATATGCTCCGCCAGTTGATCCGCAGAATCCGCGCCAAAATCGAACCCGACCCGGCAAACCCCCGTTATATCCTCACCACCCCCGGTTTGGGTTACGCCCTGGAGGCTCAAGATTGAACCCGCCGTTGCCCCTGACCTCCACCCCAAAAACCTTGCCGGGATGCACCGAACCCCATGTTTGGGAAATTTATCACAAATTTATCACAGTCATATCACA
>JBBIPD010000368.1:279-2769 GCA_037443025.1 Chloroflexota bacterium | reverse complement strand
TATTGCCGGTGTTCCTGCCGTTTAGCGAATTGACCGAGTTCGGGCGCAGGTATGCCCTTTTGGTGGCTTCTGCCACGGCTCTCTCGATTTGGGCGCGCAACTGGCGCGTGCTCCAGCCCTCAGGGTAATAGACATAGAAAATTGGCGTGCCGGTATCCTGACAGATAGGGGTGGAGTTTGCTCGCGAAAGCTCCACATTCTTGATGATGGTCTCCAGGGCGCCGCGCGCTGCCGAGCCGGGTTCTTCAGCCTCCACCGCATTGCGCAACGCTCTTTCCACATCAGGCGGCAGGTCGGTGGCTGCCAGGCGGATTAGTTCCAGGATTGGTTCACTCAGGTCTTGCATGCTTGCCTCCAGAAAGGTGTTATTTCTATTCATCCTGCTCGATTTTCCCTGTACAATTCATATCATACTCCTAAAACCCGCCAAAATCGAGTGACAACCTGCCCCACTCCCCCTGTCAGGCGTCACAATCTGATAGAATCCGGTTGCGGGGTGGAATAGGATGCGGTAAGCGTGATTGGCGACGATGCAACCTGACGGTCAGGTCAACTGATTCAATATGCCTCTCCTGTGGTTATCCCTGGCTTTTTTGATGGGCATCGCGCTGGCGGCAAGCCTGTCGTTCAGCGTTTCAGGTTGGCTTGCCCTGGCAGGAGCGGTTGTTTTGCTTGCAACTCTTCGTCCTCTCATCCGGCGAGTTAATATCCATTTGCCCCGGACGCTGCAAGGAATCAGCCAACGGGTCACCCCCCTCTTGAGCCAAATCCATGTGGGTGTGCCATTGTTCGTCCTACTGCTGGCGGTGGCGTCAGGTGGGCTGCGCTACCATCTCCGGCAGCCTGATTTGAGCGATCCCCGTCAGATTGCTTATTATAACGATGATGAGATTCTCTATCAGGTGGAGGGGCTATTGCGGTCGCCTCCCGAGTTGAGCGATCGCCGCGCCGTTCTGCGCTTACAGGCGGAGCGACTGACCGCAATAGAACAGGGTCTGGCGATTCCGGTTTCGGGTCTACTCCTGGCAACCACCTGGGAACCGCAAGACTGGCATTACGGCGACCGCCTGCGTCTGCAGGGCTATCTGGAGACGCCCGAAACCGGGGAGATGTTCGATTATCGCCGATACCTGGCGCAGCAGGGCATCTACTCCACAATGCAGGCAGAATCCATCGAATTGATCGCCAGTCATCAAGGGAATCTCTTCTGGGCGTGGCTTTATGCCCTGAAAGAGCGCGCCCTGGCGACGCTCTACCAGCTTTACCCCGACCCAGAAGCGTCTCTCATCGCCGGCATCCTGCTGGGGGTGGAAAGCGGCATCCCGGCTGAGGTGGAACGCGCCTTTCAGGATAGCGGTACAGCCCACATCATCGCCATCTCGGGTTTCAATATTGCCTTATTGAGCGGCTTGTTCACTGCCCTCTTCACCCGTCTGCTGGGACGCTGGCGCGGGTCGCTGGTTGCCCTGGTGAGCATCGCAGCCTATACCCTGCTGGTTGGAGCAGGAGCCTCGGTGGTGCGCGCCGCCTTGATGGGTGGTTTGACCCTGCTCGCAACCCAGCTTGGACGCCGCCAGGTCGGTCTGAACACCTTGGGGTTTGTGGCGGCGTTGATGGCGCTCTATAACCCCTATGTGTTGTGGGATGTGGGTTTTCAATTGTCTTTTGCAGCCACTCTGGGTTTGGTGCTTTACGCTGAGCCGCTGACCAACGCTTTTCTCAGGCTGGCAGGTCGTTGGCTGCCTGCGGAGAGGGCGCAAACCCTGGCGCGCCCGGTGGGCGAGTACCTTCTCTTCACCTTTGCCGCCACCCTGACCACCCTGCCGATCATCGCTTATCATTTCCGGCGCCTCTCCCTGGTTTCGTTGCTTGCCAACCCCTTCATCCTGCCAGCTCAGCCGCCGTTGATGATCCTGGGTGGTTTGTCATTGCTGTTGGGGCTGGTCTCCCTGCCGCTGGGGAAATTGGCAGCACCGATTGTCTGGGTATTTGCGGCTTATTCGGTGCGGCTGGCTGAATTCTTCGCGGCTATCCCAGGATCCGTTCTAACGCTGGGGCGAGTTACCCTGGGTTGGGTGGCTGTATTTTATGGGGTGTTAGTCGGGCTGACTTTTTTTGGGGGCAGGCTGAGGGCATGGCTGGCAAGGCATGTGGGAGACGCCCGTCGGGCGGCATTGCCCGGACTGATCCTTGCCGGGATGGGCGTCTCGGCGGTGTTAGTATGGCGGGCTGCGCTGCTCGCCCCGGATGGAAAGCTCCACCTGACCGTTCTGGATGTGGGCAGCGGAGACGGCTTGCTCATCCAGACCCCCTCCGGGCGCTACCTGCTGGTGGATGGCGGTCCCAGTACAACCAGGCTGGCGGACGCTCTGGGTAGGCGCTTGCCCGCTGGACAGCATCTTGATTGGTTGGTGGTGGCAGCGCCGGGTGAAGAGCAGGTGGCTGCCCTGCCGCCGCTCATCGAGCGCAGCCCGCCGAATCAGGTGCTCT
>JBBIPD010000368.1:0-269 GCA_037443025.1 Chloroflexota bacterium | reverse complement strand
GGGCTGGGGCGATGAACGGCACGCAGGCTGCGCGCCGCCTGCAGGAGCAGCTCAACCGCTCAAATATCCAGCCCATCCCCCTGCAGACCGGGCACAGCCTCGACCTGGGGGACGGCGCCTGGTTGCGCACCCTGGCGGTCGGACGACGCGGCGCTGTCCTGCTCCTGGAATGGGGTGATTTCCACGCCCTGCTGCCAATGGGGATTGATTTTGATTTGCTGGAGACCCTGCAGGCTGAACCAGCTTTAAACCATATCACCGCCTTGCTC
>JBBIPD010000367.1:0-2828 GCA_037443025.1 Chloroflexota bacterium | reverse complement strand
ACAGCCCCTTCCCTTCTTATACATTCAACGGACCAAACCTTTCCTGGGACAACCGGGTGGGCATCTTCCTGGAAGACCATTATTACGATAACAGCGACGCCGCGGTGGTTTTCAAGCGGGTGGATTTCTGGACCGGGCAGGAAAAGTATATCTATCACGGCAATGACGGCACCTCCATGCCCTGGAACGACACGGCTCAACTCAATTATCTCAAGCCGGAGGTGCGCGAGGCGGTCATCCAGACCATCCTGCATGTGGCGCGTAAGTTCCCCATCATCCGCTTCGACGCCGCCATGACCCTGGCAAAGCGCCATTATCAACGCCTGTGGTTCCCCGAGCCGGGTAGCGGAGGAGATATCCCCTCCCGCGCCGAACACGGCTTGACCAAAGAGCAGTTCGACGCGGCGATGCCGGTCGAGTTCTGGCGAGAAGTGGTAGATCGAGTGGCTCAAGAAGCGCCAGACACCCTGCTCCTGGCTGAAGCTTTCTGGTTGATGGAAGGCTATTTCGTGCGCACCCTGGGCATGCACCGGGTCTATAACAGCGCCTTCATGAATATGTTGCGGGACGAGAAAAACCAGGAATACCGACTGGTGATAAAGAACACGATAGAGTTCGATCCCGAAATCCTGAAGCGCTATGTGAATTTCATGAATAACCCGGATGAACGCACCGCCGTGGACCAGTTCGGCAAGGGCGATAAATACTTCGGCGTGTGCGCCATGCTGGCGACGCTACCCGGTCTGCCCATGTTTGGGCATGGGCAAGTGGAGGGTTTCTCCGAGAAATACGGCATGGAGTACCGCCGCGCCTATTGGGATGAAATCCCTGACGATTACCTGGTGGGACGTCATGAGCGGGAGATATTCCCCCTCCTCCGCAAACGCTACCTTTTTGCCGAAGTGCGCGATTTTCTGCTCTATGATTTTTACACGGTGGAAGGGTTTGTCAACGAGGATGTCTTCGCTTATTCCAACCGCGCCGGGGATGAACGCTCGTTGGTGATTTATCACAATAAATTTGCCAGCGCCAGGGGATGGATTCGCATCTCTTCGGCTTTCCTGGTAAAAACCGGCAACGGGGATGAAAAAATCCTGATGCAGAAGACCCTGGGCGAAGGTCTGGGGTTGCACCGAGAAGGCGATTATTTTGTGATCTTCCGCGATCATATCACCGGTCTGGAATACATTCGCAATTGCCAGGAGTTGCACGAAAAGGGCTTGTATGTGGAGCTGCAGGCGTACAAGTACCACGTGTTTCTGGATTTCCGGGAGGTCAAAGATAATGAATGGCGTCAGTACGCCCACCTGACAGACTACCTCAACGGTCGGGGCGTGCCAAGCATTGATGAGGCGTTGAAAGAGATTTTCCTCCAATCCATCCATGCGCCATTCCGGGAGCTGGTCAATGCGGGTCAATTGCGCTGGCTCATCGAGCACCGGGCTGGCTCTCCCAATCACACGCCTGAAAAACTGGAAGCGGTCCTGGACGAAGTCGAGGGGAAGGCTCGCCGGTTACTGGGTGAAATCAAGGACTTCACCGGGGGCAACGGAGAGGTAGAGCCAGTCGCGCGTCAGATTCGAGAGGAAACCGCCGCCCTGCTCAGACTGCCGGAAGTGGGCAGTCGGCATCCCAAGCCAGGTTCGCCCAAATATCAGAAAGCGCTGAAATTCCTCAACGCCGCAGGCGCGGAGAAAGAAGCCCAATCCCTCGCCGGAGGCGACGCCGCTCTTTGGGGCGTTCTCTTCGGCTGGGTATTTGTCCATCGCCTGGGATATATGTTCGATAAGGAATCAGGACAGGGTTACAGCCGCGCCTGGGTGGATGAGTGGCTGCTGGGGAAATTGCTGGTTCAGGCGTTTAACGACCTGGGGATGAGCGAGTCGCAAGCCTGGCGGGCTGTCACCGCCATAAAATTACTGATTACCCATCAGGATTGGGCAGAGACGCCGAGCCGAACCAGCCTGAAACTTGCCAGCTACAGCGCGCTTCAGAACTGGCTCAAGGACAGCGATATCCAGCGCTTCATCGGGGTCAACCGTTACCAGGGTATTTTGTGGTTCAACAAAGAAGCTTTTGAGGAATGGCTATGGTGGATGTTTGTTGCCGCGGTGGTGTGCATCCTGGTTGACAGCGAAGCGGAGGAGCAGATTCCCCAGAAAATATCGAGCGCATACTCCCTGGTTGAGAGCTTACAAAAAGCGAGTAAAGATTCGCAGTACCAGGTGGAATTTCTCCTGCAGAGCGCAGCCAGATAACCCCCAGGGGCGTCTAATCCCCCGCGACGATGCGCCCATCTAAAACGGCTCGTCGCAGGGAATAACTGAACACCTGATCAGCCCGCAGCCATGTGCGCGGGCTGACTACTTTTGCAAGATCTCTCAAAGCATACGGTTCCAGATCAACCCCGGTTGCCATGCGCGTCAGGCGCACCGCCTGCGCGGCGTAGGCAAGATTGTTCTTGGGTTCAATGCGGTCGAAATCATCAAAGAACCAGCCGCAGGAGGTGTACATCCGCTGGCGCTCCCGTTGCGCTTCGAGAAGCAGATGAATTTGCACCACACGCTCAGAACTCAACCGCCGACCAGCCATTTCTGAGACCAGCTCTTCGATGGTGATTGACCCCAACATGACCTGGATGTAACGATGGCGCATCTCCCAGGGATCAGGGATATCTGAGCGAACGGTCTGAAGGTACAAATCGTCTATCGCCTGGGAAAGACGGGTGAACGCATACCGCAGATGAGCCTTCCAGTGAGCGTCGCCGGGGGTGCAATCGCACGCGCCCAACCAACGCGAGACCCCATGGTGGCAGCTCCAGGAGGTGG
>JBBIPD010000366.1:0-2843 GCA_037443025.1 Chloroflexota bacterium | reverse complement strand
CTTCGCCGGGCATGGTAAAGGGCAATTTCCACCGGTGTACCGGCAGCGATTTCAGTGTAAAAAGCACGCGAAAAAGCCAGCGCGTCCGCATCTGGTATGCTGAAGCGCATCCCGAGTGCGTATGGGATTTTCCGCTTGACCAGTAAAGCAGCCAGGTTGTCAAATTCGGTTTCGCCTGGTGTGGCGCTCACACAAGCATTCAGTAATACCAGATAAACATGATCTTGTACCGTGAGCGAGAAATCCTTGGCAGATACTGGATCAACCCCTCCGGATTCAGTTTCAAAGAGTAAAACCGTTTTACCTTCAAATTGACCTCCATGCCCCATAAAGTGGACGATCTGAAACTGGTCGCGAGCTACCCTTTTGCGCAGAGAGTCTAAAGTCGGAGGGTTTGTCCGTATCAGGCTGAGGCTTTGGGGAATTTCGTTAACAATTTCTTTCAGGCGTTGCCACTCTTCAGCGATATTGAGAGGCAATACACTTTCGTCGAGGGGATTAGAGGGAATAGCGACAATCCGAGCAGGTATACCCTCAAGGCTTGGCGGGGGAAGTTGCTCTGTTAGGGACACACCGCGCACAAAAGGTAGTTCCAGCACCACAAAATCCCTGGAGGTATGAGCATACTCCCAGGGGATAGCCTGAAGTGCCTCATCCTCAGTGATTAGCTTAACCCGATCAGTTCCAATCTCTAGCGCCTGCCGAGCAAGCGAACCCTCCCGAAACAGAGCCCGGTAAACAGCTTGCCCGTAAGCCACTGGGTCCTCAAGCGGGTGCGGCGGTCTATCTGTTATATTTGCATCGGGAATAAGAGAAAGAAGTTCAAATGAATGAGAGAATTGGTTATTGCAGTTGACAGAAACCTGGTTATTCGGGCGGAGGGTGAGCGTAAGATCCATTATATCCCATCCCTAATCTTTGGTTTGGCAAACTCTCCGATTGAATTTTAATTGGGTTAATTATAGCCCGTTTTTCTCTGGAGATGAGTGTTTTTGATGATATCAATTAGCCTGGAGCAAGGGAGTTCACTCTGCGCGTTATCAGTACAATTTGCAGACAAATATAACCCGGCGGAAACTTAGGTTTATGTTTGATTCACCACCATTCAAGACGAAAAAAGGATCGTTTCGGGTATGCAGGCGATAAAATTATGCCCTATGGCTGGGTTGCGGAATCGGCTTGTCTACCCCCACCATTCCCAGGGCGGAGCAGGCGCAGGGGTGATATCGCAGATCTTCTCTCATGGGGTTGGTCAGGCAAGACATCCAAAAGCCGAGATTGGGCTCCCGAAACGCGCCTCCTCTCGTCCACAATAAGAGGTATAATCCTTCCCGTGCTGAGCCAACAGCCATTATCCCCAACACAGATTGAGTCAGGCTCTCCTTCCGAACCAGCGGATGATCATAGATTTTCTGCTTCGCGAGGGGGGTTAGCCCTGGATATCTAGCGCCTGTGCGCGGGCGCCTCCAGGGCAGGCTCAATCCTGGAGGCGTCAGATGACCTACCTAAAGACCCAAGACATTCTCAATCAGGTACAGGACGCTCTCGAGCGAGATGACCTCGACCATGCCATCCAGATTCTGATGGCATTGAAACCAGCCGATCAGGCGGATGTTTTCGAGGAACTGGATGACGAGGACCAGGCTTCTCTGCTCCCCAGTCTCTCACCCGAGGTCTCCGCAGATATCCTAGAAAATATCGAAGACGAGGAAGCCGCAGACCTGGCAGCCAATTTGCCGGACGAGACCCTGGCGCGTATCGTTGACGAAATGGAGCCAGACGAGGCGGCGGACCTGTTAGGCGATATCCATCCCGACCAGGCGCAGGCAGTCCTTGCCAGGCTGGAAAACCCCGAAGAAGTGCGCCCGTTGCTGTTGCACCCCGACGAAAGCGCCGGGGGGTTGATGACCTCCGAATTCCTGGCGTTGCGCCGGCGGATGACGGTGGACGAAGCGATTCAGGCAGTGCGCTCCTGGCAACCGGATAACGAAAATATTTATTATCTATACGTGGTTGATGGGCAAAATCATCTGTGTGGGGTGGTGAGTTTACGGGATTTAATCGTCGCCAATCCCAACGAGCTGTTGATGAACATCATGGACCCAGATGTCATCTCGGTAAAGGTGGGGGTTGATCAAGAGTATTGCGCTGAGCTGATGTCGCACTACGATTTGTTGGCTTTGCCGGTTGTGAATGAAGAGAATGTATTGGTAGGCGTAATCACGGTAGATGATGTGATTGACGTGGTGGTAGAGGAAGCCACAGAGGACATTCAGAAATTGGGCGGCGCGCAGCCTCTTGGCGAGCCTTACCTGTTGACCAAACCCTTTTCTATATTTAAAAAACGGATTGGCTGGCTGCTGATGCTTTTCCTGACGGAAAGCCTGACCGGCACGGTGCTGCGCCATTTCGAAGAGGAGCTCCAGGCTGTCGTGGCTCTGGCGTTCTTTGTCCCGTTATTAATTGGCACGGGGGGCAATGCCGGATCCCAGACCACCAGCACCATCATCCGTGCCCTGGCGGTAGGGGAGATGCGCGTTTGGGATGCGCTTCAGGCAATCTGGCACGAGACGCGGGTTGGTTTGCTCCTTGGAGGTGGTATGGCGGTTGCAGCATATTTGCGCGCCCTGAGTTGGGGTAGCTCCTCCGGGCTGGCTTTGACCGTGGCGTTGGCGATTCTCACCATCGTTGTTTGGGCGAATTTATTGGGCGCCATATTGCCAACCCTGGCGATGCGGTTCAAGATTGACCCGACCGTGGTCTCAGGTCCGGTGATGAGCACTTTGGTTGACGCTACCGGGCTGTTTATCTACTTCACAATCGCAAAAATTACTTTGGGCATC
>JBBIPD010000365.1:0-2857 GCA_037443025.1 Chloroflexota bacterium | reverse complement strand
TGGAGGAGGCGGTCACTTTCTACCGTCATCAGCTCCTCAACACCCCAGCCGGAAAACCCGCCCTGGATTACCTGCGCCGCCGCGGCTTGCGGGACGAAACCATCGAGGCTTTTGGTCTGGGTTATGCCCCCGATTCGTGGGAAGCGACCAGCGCTTATTTCAAATCCAAACAGTACCGCGAGGTTGACCTGCTTCAAGCCGGATTGGTCTCGGAACGCGATAACGGCGAGGTGTATGACCGCTTTCGCAACCGGCTGATGTTCCCCATCCGCGATGAACGCGGGCGGATGGCGGGTTTTGGGGCGCGCATCCTCAACCCGGAGGATACGCCGAAATTCCTCAATTCGCCCCAAACCGTCGTCTTCGATAAGGGGCGCCTCCTCTATGGGTTGGATCGCGCCCGGAAAGCCATCCGCGCCCAGGATCAGGCAGTGATTGTCGAAGGTTACCTGGATGTAATCGCCCTGCATCAGGCAGGTTTTACCAACACGGTTTCGCCAATGGGCACCGCCCTGAGCGAGCACCAGCTTTACCTGCTCAAACGCTTATCTCGGCGCATCGTATTGGCGTTGGATGCAGATGAAGCGGGCAGTCGGGCGACTCTGCGCGGTTTGCAAATTGCCCGCCAGGCGATGGATCATGAGACGGAACCGGTCTTCGATCCGCGTGGGCTTCTTGGCTTTGAAGCCCGGATGCAGGCGGATATACGCGTCACCACCCTCCCGGAGGGGATGGACCCGGATGAGGTCGTCAACCGCGACCCAAAGGAATGGGAGCGGATTGTCGCTTCTGCCCGCCCGATTGTTCTGCACGTGATGAACACCCTGGCAACGGGGCGCAACCTGGATGATCCCAAGATCAAAGATGAAATCGCCAGCCAGGTGCTGCCGCTGATTCGGGATATTCCCAGCCCAATCGAGCGGGATACATATCGCCAGCAACTGGCGCGCTTGCTGCGGGTGAAAGAGGAGGCTTTGCAGATTGAACCGACCAGCGCAGTTCGCCCGGCGCGACGTCGTTCAACCGGGCAATCCAGAACAATTCGCCAGACGCAGCCGCCTGCCAGCCCTGCCCTGGGGAGTTATAACCGCGAAGCCCATATCCTGGGCGTGCTGCTGCGCCGTCCAGACCTGATATACCGGGTTGACCGTTTCCTGCAAGAGCGGGGTCTCAACCGGCTGGACACGAGCGACTTCCAGCACGCCGATCATCAGTCAATTCTACGCCTGCTGCTGCTCTCGGTGGATCAAGATATGGCAGAGCCGCTCACTTATGTGATGGATAACCTCTCCTTGGAGATGATGGAATTAGCCGATAACCTTCTGGCGCGCACCGGAAACCTCGACCCCAACGACGACCGGGTTTTGGAGGATTTGCTCCGGGGTTTGATCACAATCCGGCTGGACGCAGTGCGTCACACGATTGACTATCTGCGATTTTGCATGGAGGACATCCAGGAACAGGGCGACCTGAAAGCCTCCCAGTATCAGCAAACTATGGTACAACATACGAAGATGTTAGAGCGTTTGAATCAGGCGCAGGGATATTTCGCCAGCCATAATCTGCCCAGCCGCTATATCTAAACACACCTCAGGTCAACCGACCCATGCGTAAAAAATCTCAGCCAGCCGAGCCGACCACCAAAAAGAAGACACTCCCCGAAGAACACGCCGAGGGGGCTGAGTTTGACGCCCGCCTTCCAGAAGAGGAGATTCTCCCGGATGATATTGGAGAAGATCTGGGTCTCATCGAAGACGACACATCCCTGGTTGAAGAACCCGATTTAGACCTGCTCAGCCGAGAAGCAGAAGACCTGGAAAGCCTGGTCAAAGAAGAGCCGCTCGATTTGCTGGAAGACCCCAGCTTGATGACGGAGCTTAGCGAAGACCCGGTGCGTCTTTATCTAAAGGAAATTGGCGGCATTGAACTGCTCGATACCGATCGAGAGTTCTGGCTCTCCACCCGCCTGGAAGCCGCTCGGCGCATAGACACCCTCAGCCGCAGCCACCCTCTGGCGCGAAGAGGTTCGGAGGGGTCGGAGCGTAGCCGATTTGCCCGAAATGTGTACGAGGCTCTCTACGACGAATTGAAAACCGCCTGGCGCAGGGTGGTTGAGGATACCACCCGCCTGGGATACGCCTGCCCGGATCTGGCTTTGAGCCTGAGCGAAGCTCAAATGCTTCGCCAGACCTGGAACATTGATACGCCCTCCTACTTGAGGGCTTACCTGGATAACGGCTTATGGGGCAGAGATCCCTTGTGGGATGGGGTTGCCCGCAATTCCTTCACCGTCTTTTTGTACCTGTATATGCTGCCCGAAGAGATGGCAAATTGTTTGCTCAAATACATCCAGGAGCATGGCGATCTGCCGCCGGTTGAGGAGTTCGTCCCATCTCGCCAGGGGGAAGATTCTTCCCAAAACGGATCGCATCATTGTTGGGCTGACGATGAAGTGCTCAATGCAGAGCTTGAAGCAATCCGTAAACGAGGCGCCGACGCCCACCAGGCGATCATCCGCGCCAACCTGCGACTGGTGGTCAGCGTTGCCAAGCGCTATATTGGACGGGGCAGTTCTTTCCTGGATTTGATTCAGGAGGGCAACATTGGTTTGTTGCGCGCAGTGTCAAAGTTCGACCCGACGCGGGGCTATAAATTCAGCACCTACGCCACCTGGTGGATCCGCCAGTCCATCAGCCGCTCCATTGCCGATCAGGCGCGCACGATTCGCATCCCGGTGCATATCTTTGAATCGATCAATCGTCTGGTGCGGATTCAGCGCAATCTGGTGCAGCAATTGGGGCGTGAACCGGCTTCGGAAGAGCTGGCGCTCGAAGCCGGTTATCTGGACGAGAAAGAC
>JBBIPD010000364.1:0-2885 GCA_037443025.1 Chloroflexota bacterium | reverse complement strand
CAGCAATGAGACCATCATGGACGCCCCTGACGAGAAATGGCAGTATTACTGGGATTTGCATGTCATGGCGGCGGTGCGCCTCTCGCGTGGGCTGATTCCTTTCATGCGCCAGCGGGGTTGGGGCGTGATCATCAATAACGCCTCGATTTGCGCCAAGCAGCCCCTGGATTATGAACCGATTTACAACGTCACCAAGGCGGCTTTGATGATGTTCTCGAAAGTGCTTTCGAACGAGGTGGTGGGGGATAACATCCGGGTGAACTGCATCAACCCCGGTTTGGTGTTGACCCCAGACTGGGTGAAGACCGCCAAACAGCTCACCGAAGGCACAGGGCAGACGCACGAAGAGTATCTGGACGCAATTGCGAAGAAGTTCGCCCCGATTGGGCGGTTCTGCTCGCCCGAAGAACTGGCGCATTTCTTTGTCTTTCTGTGCTCAGAAAAAGCCAGCTACTGCGTCGGCTCGACCTATTATGTGGACGGCGGCTGGTTGAACGTGGTGGCGTGAAGAAAGGCGATGCGAAGACCCAGAGAGGGTTGAGTCTGATAAGCTCTCTGGGGTTGCCTGGCGGATTGATCGGAACGTGAGAGTTTGGAAAATCACACAAGGAGATAAACCATGAAGCAAGCGGTAATGACTGCTCCGGGAGAGATATTGATTCACGAAGTCGAAGCGCCCGAACCCGGCGAGGGCGAGGTGTTGTTGCGCATCCAGCGCATCGGCGTATGCGGCTCGGATATCCATGTCTATCACGGCAAACACCCTTACACCGGCTACCCGGTGGTGCAGGGGCACGAATTTTCGGCAAGCGTCGAGGCGGTGGGTCCTGGGGTGACGGGTTTGAAGGTGGGCGATAAAGTGACCTCGATGCCCCAAATTGTGTGCGGAAAGTGCGAGCCGTGCCTGCGCGGCGATTATCACATCTGCGATGAGTTGAAAGTGGAAGGCTTTCAGGCGCCGGGTTGCGCCCAGGAGTTGTGGGTGGCGAAGGCGGAGAAGATCATCCCCCTGCCGGACGATTTCACCTATGAACAAGGGGCGCTGGTGGAGCCGGTCTCGGTGGCGGTGCATGCGGTCAGCCGGGCGGGCGACATCCAGGGGAAGAACGTGGCGGTTCTGGGGGCGGGACCGATAGGCAATCTGGTGGCGCAGGTGGCTCGCTCTGCAGGGGCGAAGGTGCTGGCGACCGACATCAGCGATTATCGCCTGGACATCGCCCGACAGTGCGGTTTGGAGAACGTGGTCAATCCGCAGAAAGAGAGCTTCAAAGATGCGGTGCGCCGCGTTTTTGGCAAGCAAAGCTTTAATGTCGGCTTTGAGTGCGTGGGTGTGGAAGCCACCATGACCGACGCCATCGAGAACATTGCCAAGGGGGGTTTGATTGTGGTGGTGGGCGTGTTTGGCGAGAAGCCCCGCGTGGATTTGGGATTGGTGCAAAACAACGAGCTGACCCTGGTTGGAACGTTGATGTACAAGCGTGAGGACTACCTGAAGGCAGTGGAGTTGATAAAATCCGGCGAGGTCATCACCGCCCCGTTGATGTCAAAACATTATAAAATGGACGAGTATTTAGAGGCGTATCGGTTCATTGACCAGGCTCGGGACAGGGTGATGAAAGTGTTCATTGACATTAACCCCTGATGGGCTGGCTGGAGTAAAAGAGTGCTGATTGTGAGAAAAATCAAACGCAGGAGACAACCGTGAAATACGCAATCAACAACTGGGTGTACAACGATGAGCCGTTGCGCGATACCTTTGCCCGCCTGGCAAAATACGGCTACGATGGGGTCGAATTAAAGGGCGAGTTGGCAAATTATGACGTGGACGAGGTGAAGGCGCTCATCCGGGAGTTTGGCTTGCGGGTGCCTTCGGTGCTGGGTTGGAACATCTACCCCATCCCCGGGAGAGACCTGGCGTCTCCCGATGAGGCAGAACGTCAGGCGGCTTTGCGCTATGGAGCTGAGTGCATCGAGTTTGCGGCAAAGGTGGGGGCGGATGTGTTCATTGTCTTGCCCGCTCCCGCCAACCGCACCGCGCCGGTGGGCAACCCGGTTAACCCCAAAGATTGGATGGAGGCGGCGCGGCGGGAGTGGAATCTGGCGGTGGATTCTATCCGCCAGACGGCGCGCTATGCGGCGAAGTTCGGCATCCGCCTGGCGGTCGAGCCGATCAACCGCTACGAGACCTACCTGGTGACCACGGTGGAGGATGGACTGCGCTTCATCGCAGACGTCAATGAGCTAAACGTGCATCTCAACCTGGATTGTTTTCACATGAATATTGACGAGGCTGACCCGGCGGAGGCAATCCGTAAGGCGGGTAAGGAGGTCATCCATATCCATGCGGCGGACAGCAACCGCCTGGCGCCCGGCAGGGGGCACACCGATTTTTGGGCGATATTGCAGGCGCTCAAAGATGTGGGTTTCGAGGGCGTTTTCACCCTGGAACCCGTGCCGCCGTATCCCGCCCCGGGGATTGCCATTCAGCTCGAGGAGTTCTTCCCACTGCGGGAGGTTTTCGCTGAAGAGAGCATCGCCCACCTGAAAAGCATCGAAGCGACGTTGAGTTAGGTCGGGCGTGCCCGTTCTCCCCTCGTCCCCTCGATGGAAAACAGGATCAATCCTGAGAGGGGGCGTGAGACGGCAAGTGTAAGGAGAGGATTGCCATGCCAAAATACGGAGCCAATGCATTTATCTGGATAGATGATTGGACAGTCGAGAAAGGGAATTACGCCATCGCTGAGGCGGGGCGTCTGGGTTTCGACTTTATCGAAATCCCCTTGATGAAACCTACGCTGTTCGAAGCGAAACCAGCGCGCGAAGCGTTGAAGAAAGCCGGCATCGGGGCGACCGCCTCGCTGATTTTGCCGGAGTATGCGCACCTG
>JBBIPD010000363.1:0-2890 GCA_037443025.1 Chloroflexota bacterium | reverse complement strand
GCGTGCTGGGCGGGGCTTTGCTGGCGTTCACCCTCTCGCTGGACGAGTTTGTGATTACATTTTTCACCGCCGGAGCCGGTTTCAACACCCTGCCGGTGCGCGTCTTCAGCATGATCAAGAAGGGGGTCACGCCCAAAATCAACGCCGTTTCGACCATGATGCTGGTATTTTCGCTGCTCTTGGTGTTGATATCTATTTTCTCAAGCAAGAAAGGACGACAGCAGACGCCTGTGGATTTAGACCTGGGTTTGTGAATAGCCCGAATCCCGTCAATCAAGAAGATACCAAAACCGCTGAAGGAGAATAAGATGAAAAGAAATGCCTGCCTGATTTGGATTGCTTTCCTGCTCGCCAGCTTGATCCTGGCAGCCTGCGGGGGCGGCGCCCCTGAGCAGACCGCAGCCCCTCAGCCCGCCGCCACTGAACCTCCCCCCGCAGAAGCCACCCAGCCGCCCGCCGCTGAATTGGAACCCGCCAAGGAGATTGTCATCTACAACTGGTCTGAGTACATGGACCCCGAGATTTACGACCTCTTCGAGCAGGAATTTGGCATCAAGGTCGTCGAAGATAACTTCTCGAATAATGAAGAACTGCTCGCCAAGCTGCAGGGCGGCG
Organism: Chloroflexota bacterium; assembly: GCA_037443025.1. GTDB lineage: Bacteria > Chloroflexota > Anaerolineae > Anaerolineales > UBA4823 > JAQBDA01. The sequence goes on along the minus strand of JBBIPD010000363.1, from coordinate 2,275 downwards.
CTTCCGGATACGCCCTGATTGTCCCCTCCGATTACACCGTCGGCATCATGATTTCTGAGGGGATGCTGGCGGAGCTGGATCACAACAACATCCCCAACCTGAGCAACCTGACGCCGCGTTTCACCGAGCTGCCATACGACCCCGGCAACAAATACTGCGCCCCCTACGACTGGGGCACCACCGGTTTGGGGTATCTCTCCTCCGAGGTGGAGACGCCCGAATCATGGTCTGTCTTGTTCGACCCCGACCCCAATGCCGCGTACTACGGTCGCTACACCATGCTGGATGACGCCCGCGAGGGCTTTGCGGCAGCTCTGGTCTATCTGGGGTACGACATCAATACCACCGAAGAAGCGCAACTCCAGGAAGCCAAAGACCTGCTCATCAAAGCCAAAGCCGGCATCGCCGGATATGATAGCGATACCTATGAAGACCTGCTGGCGTCTGGCGAGAACCTGCTGGCGCACGGCTGGAACGGCGATTTTCTGATTGCCCAGGAGCAGAACGAGGATATCGCCTACACCGTTTCGCAAGAGGGCGGCGTCATCTGGGTGGACAATATCTGCATCCCGAAAACGGTCTCCCCGGAGCAGAAGCTGGCGGCGGAGATGTTCATTGACTTCATCCTGAGGGGCGATATCGGCGCCAAGCTCTCCGAATACAACTACTACGCCAGCCCGAACGCGGCTGCCGAAGAAATCCTGGGCGAGGAGTTCACCGGCGACCCCGCCGTCTACCCGCCGGCGGAGGTGTTGGAGCGCCTGCAGTATATCGAGCCGGTTGGCGAAGCCGAATCGCTCTTCCAGCGCCTGTGGGATGAGGTGAAATCAGCCCAATAATCCCCCGGATATGGTGTGCGGGTGGCGCGCCGTTCCCCTGTCGCGCCACCCCACACCGCCTTTTCTCATCTTTTCAAGGGTCTTTTTATGTGGATCAACGGTCAACTAACCTCTGGAAAAGCCAGCGAAAGGTTCCCGGTCATCAACCCCGCTACCGAGGAAGTGCTGGATACCCCCTGGCGCGGCACACCTGAAGACGCTCTGGCAGCCGTGGAGGCGGCTAAAGCCGCCTTCCCCGGCTGGTCTTGCACGCCTGCCAACCAGCGCGCCGCCGCCCTGCACGAAATCGCCGCCCGGATGCGCGCTCACCACGACGAGCTGGTGCGTCTGCTCACCCAGGAAGAGGGGAAACCCCTGCCAGAAAATGAGGAGGAGATTTGGTGGTCTGAGGAGACTTTCGACTACTACGCCGAGCTGGGGCGTCACCAGCGCGGTCTGGTCATCCCGCCGGGCGATCCGGCTCAATTCAACTTTGTGCTGCGCGAGCCCTGGGGCGTGGTCGCCTGTATTGTACCCTGGAATTATCCGATTTTGCTCCTGGTATGGAAGATGGCGCCTGCCCTGGCGGCGGGCAACACGCTGGTCATCAAGCCCTCCAACCTGACCCCATTGACCACTTTGCGGATAGCCGAAGTGGCTTTGAACCATCTCCCGCCGGGTGTGGTCAACGTGGTCACCGGTTTCGGTCCCGAAGTGGGCGAACCGCTGGTCGTCCACCCGGATGTGCGCATGGTCGCCCTCACCGGCTCTCTGGATGTGGGTCAGCGCATCGCAGCCTTAGCCATGCCGCAGGTGAAGAAGCTCCATCTGGAACTGGGCGGCAAGGACCCCATGGTCATCGCTCCAGACATAGAGATAGATGTGGCGGTCAGCGCCCTGGCTTACGCCGCCCTCATCAATACCGGGCAGGTCTGCACCAGCACCGAGCGCGTCTATGTCCACCAGAGCATCTTCCCCCGATTTGCCAAAGAGCTGGCAGATTTCGTCTCCCGCCTGCGCCTCGGCAATGGGCTGGAAGCGACCACCGATATGGGTCCGATGATACGCGATAAATTCCGCCAAAAGGTGGAAGCCCAGGTGGCGGAAGCCGTGGCGGCGGGGGCGCGAGTGCTCACCGGCGGAAAGCGCCCGCCCGGTATGGAGCGGGGCTTCTTCTACCAGCCCACCGTGCTGGTCAATGTGGACCACTCGATGAGCGTCATGCGCGAGGAGACTTTCGGTCCGCTCATCCCACTCATGCCCTATCGCGATTTCGATGAAGCCATCCACCTGGCAAACGATAATCCCTACGGTTTGGGCGCTTCTCTGATGACCCACGACGCCCGCCTGGTCAAACGCTTCTTCGAAGAAGTGCAGGCAGGCCCGGTCTGGATCAACGACCCGCTCACCGATAATTTCGCCGGTCCCTTTGGCGGCAGGAAGATGAGCGGGCAGGG
>JBBIPD010000362.1:0-2902 GCA_037443025.1 Chloroflexota bacterium | reverse complement strand
AGCTGTCATAGAAAGCGCCCACCTATACTTCGAAAAAGATCGCCTTCTTGTACCAGAGGTGATTTTTCGTCATATGTTCTAGATATTTTCAGCCGGTCTTGGAAAGCGAATCAGCAATATCAGAGCCAGCCCGGTGATTGCACCCACCATTACCCCGGTCAGCATGATTCCTGGCAACAGCGCCATGCCGGTGGTCCAGGCGATTACGTTGATCACGATCCACCAGACAGCCCAATACAGCTCTTTGCGCAGGATCAGCCATTGGGCTGAACCGGTCGTCAACCCGAGAATAACGCCAGCGAGGAAGTTCATCCCATCCGGCAGGATTGCCTGGATGAGAGTGGACCCAAGCAACCAGCCAAAGGTGGTGGCAATGATCCAGCGCCAGGCTCTGCGAATGCGGGGCTGCAAGACCAGCCACTGTAAGATAGCCAGCCCAACCCCAATGGTCACAAAAGCCAGATTTGGCAGCAGGAACCTGCCCAACACCCAGCCGAGGGTGGTTGCCATAATCCACAAGAACCATAACGCCCAATCCAGAGAGAGTGTTTTTGGTTCGGGCATAAAGTCACCAGTTGGCAGTTGATGATATGTTTACTCTAAGGTTTCCATAGAGTAAATGTTTCCCGCCGCGTTTTTATCATCCGGCGAGGAGCAATGGTTGTATCATGCAAAACCTGTATGCCAGTTGTCCGCCTGAACGATTCACCCTTTTACCGAACCAGCCAGGAGACCGCGCACAAAGTATCGCTGCAGGGCGAAGAATACCGCCAGAGGGAGCAGCATGGTGAAGAATGCTCCCGCTGTCAGCAAGTGCCAGTCGCTGCCGAAGGTGCCGGTCAGGTCTGCCAGCCTTTGTGTTACTACTTTATAGCTTGGGTCAACGCCCAGGAATGTCAGAGCGACCAGGTAGTCGTTCCACACCCACAGGAATTGAAAGATGGCAAACGATGCCAACGCTGGCACAGATAGGGGCAGCACTAGGCGGGTGAAGACGGTGAAATGGGATGCCCCATCTATGAATGCCGATTCCATCGTCTCACGCGGCAGGGTGCTGATGTAGTTGAAAAGCAGATAGGTCGCCAGCGCCAAGCCAAAGCCGGTGTGCGCCAGCCAGACTGCCAGGAAAGTGCCATTCAGCCCCAGGGTGTTATAGTCTCGCAGGATAGGCACCAGGGCAATCTGCAGCGGTACAACCAGCAATCCAACGATCATGACGAATAATGCTCGCCGACCGGGGAATTTCATCCAGGCAAACCCGTAGGCGGCAAAAGCTGCAATTAAGATGGGGATGATGGTGGATGGGATTGCCACAGCCAGGCTATTTACAAATGCCTGGGTCATATTCTGACCAGGAACAGTCTCTGTGGTGCCATCCGCTTTGGTGATTTCATAGCTGCTGGGAGTCAAGATTTGTCTGTAGTTGTCCAGGGTGAAATTCCAGGTGACGGTCCAGACTCGTTTTTGCACTTCAATCCGTCCCAGGCGCTTATTGCCCACCCAGGTGACCCGCGTGTTCCCGTCGGGGGATGAAATACCCTCGCGCAGTTGCTCGAAAGTTCCTTGCACGCCCTCCACGGACATCACGCTGTCTGGGTCCAGGTTCTGTTCTCTGGGATCAATGATTGATACGGTCTCCCATTCCCGATGAGGAAAAATGTTCCACCAGCCTGAAGTTTGGATGTCAAAGCGGTTACGGAAGGAGGAGACAAACAGCCCAAAGGTTGGGACGCTCCAGATGATAACGATCAGCACCAGAATGCCGTTTACCAGGATTGTATTGAGTCGACTTTGACCGCTCATATTAAAACGCCTCCGTTTCCCTGAACTGGCGCAGATTGTAAATCATCACCGGGATGACGGTGAGGAGCAGGATGATGGCAATGGCTGAGCCAACCCCGGAGTTGCGGGCAGTGAAGGACTGGCGGTAGAACTGGGTGGCGATCACGTGCGTTCCGAACTGCCCGCCGGTCATCACCCATACCACATCGAAAATCTTCAGAGTGAAGATCACCACCGTTGTCCACACGGTTATGATTGTGCCCATGATGTAGGGGATCATGATGCGAAAGAAGACCTGAATCTCGGTTGCGCCATCCACCCGGGCGGCTTCGATGATTTCCTCCGGGATACCCTTCAAGGCGGCTGAGAATAGCACCATTGAGTACCCCGATTGCAGCCAGATGACGATCAAAATCAAGAACAGGTTATTCCAAGGGGCGATGTTGATGGCTTTATCCCATGCGAAGGGTTGACCGCCGAGTCCGACCAGGATCGCGTTAAGCAATCCAATTTGGGGTTGCCCTGCGGGTCTTAACTCATACATAAAATTCCAAATAACGCTGGCGCCCACAAAAGAGATTGCCATAGGCAGGAAGATCAGCGATTTGGCGACCCTCTCGAATTTACTGCGATCGGCGAGCACCGCAATCAATAGACCGAAAATCACCGAGAATGTACTGCCGAAGACGATCCACATCAGGTTGTTGCGCAGGGCTTCTTGCAGTAAGCGTTCAGAAAACAGGGATATATAATTCGCCAGCCCAACAAAAGCATCGCTGCGCAATGCCTCGATGATTCCGGCGTCGCGCGGCGGACCGTCTCGTCCAAAAAGGCTCAGCCAGAAAGTGCGTATGACCGGGATGGTGAGATACCAAAGCAGGATGGCGATTGCTGGACCAACAAATACAAAGGGTAATAAGCGGTTGCGCCATAAATCGGGCAGGCGTTCGACAATTCCATTGAACACCCAATATAACGAGGCGACACCACCCACGCCCCAGGCGATAGCAACCGAAGCAATCACCCACCTTGGAGCATCGCTGTCTCTCAGGAAAATAAAGCCATAGTAAATTACGGCGAAGGCTATCAAGGGGATGATGACGGCTACAAACACGCGCCC
>JBBIPD010000361.1:1377-2917 GCA_037443025.1 Chloroflexota bacterium | reverse complement strand
GCCGCCGGAAATTTCAATAACATCGCCTTTGGCAAAGACTACCTGACCGGAGGTCTGCCCCGAATGCGTCTGCCGGGTACGGGAGGCATCCCGGATGTCACCACCTTTATTGATGATATCTATCTGTATGTACCACGGCATTCCCGCGTCACTTTTGTCCCCGAGCTGGATATCCGCTCAGGTTTGGGATATGCGCCTGAGCGAACCCATGGCTCAGGACCCAAATATCTGGTCTCAGACATGGGTCAGTTCGACTTTGCCAACGGACGGATGCGCCTGGTGAGCTATCATCCTGGGTTGAGCATCTCCCAGATTCAGGCGCGCACCGGCTTCGAGTTGGAGATTGCCCCACATGTGCACCAAACACCTCTTCCGTCTAAGGAAGAGATACATTTATTACGGCAGGTGATTGACCCGTTGGGCATCCGTCGCCTGGAATTGCTGAGCGGGAATGCGCGCCGTCAGGCGTTGCGTGAAATCATATCAGCCGAAATGCAGAAGACCAGCCGATGATCTTTGCGATGACCAGGATGGTTTCACTCTGGAGGGAAGGTATAAAACAGCGGTTCTTGCGCCTCACCCAGGCAGTTCTTATCTGCGCGATGATCATAAACATGGTCTCATACGCTCAAACCGTGCATGCGCAAGATGCGGCTACACCCCAGGAGAAGGCGCAGGAACTGCTCGCTGCGCTCTCGCCCGAGGAGCGGGTGGGGCAACTGTTCATGGTCACCTATCTCGGGACGAAGGTGGACGAAGGCACCCAAATCTATGATTTGATCGTCAATCATCACATCGGCGGGGTGGTTCTGCTTGCCGCCAATGATAATATCCCTGGTGGGGACAACTCGGCGGCGGAGATTTTAGCCATGAACCGGCAGCTTCAACTCAACCGCTGGTCCGCCGCTCAACCGTCCCCATCCACGCCCGAAGCCACCCCACCTCCACCCTTGCACTATATTCCCCTGTTCATCGCCATCCAACAAGAAGGGGATGGTTATCCCTACGATCAGATTCTCAATGGGGTTACCAAACTGCCCAATGGGATGGCAATCGGCGCGACCTGGAATCCAGACCTGGCTCGACAGGTCGGAAACGCCTTGGGCAGCGAACTGGCAGCTTTGGGTATCAATCTGTTGTTCGGACCGTCTCTGGATGTGCTCGAAACGCCAGCGCTGGAAAGCAGCAATAATCTCGGCTCCAGAACCTTTGGCGGAGACCCCTTCTGGGTTGGGGAGATGGGAAAAGCTTACATCACCGGTGTCCACCAAGGCAGCCAGGGGCGGATTGCCACGATTGCCCAACACTTCCCCGGCAATGGCGGCGCAGACCGCTCAATCGAAGAAGAAGTCGCCACGGTGCGCAAATCCCTGGAGCAACTAACTCGAATTGATCTGGTGCCTTTTTTCGCAGTAACCGGGGGAGCCCCTACCTCAGAAGCCACTACCGATGGTCTGCTAGCCTCCCACATCCGCTATCAGGGCTTTCAGGAGAATATTCGCGCCACCACCCGCCCGGTGAGCTTCGACCCCCAGGCGTT
>JBBIPD010000361.1:0-1367 GCA_037443025.1 Chloroflexota bacterium | reverse complement strand
ACCAACTGATGAGCCTGGAACCCCTGGTGAGCTGGCGTCAGGGGGGCGGGGTGATGGTCAGCGACAACCTTGGCAGCCGCGCTGTGCGCAGTTTCTACGAATTGAGCGGACAGGTGTACGAAGCGCGGCGCATCGCCCTGAACGCCTTCCTCGCCGGGAATGACCTGCTATACCTGGGGGACGTCTCCAGCGGCGACGATAGCGACTCTTATCCTGCCATTCTCCGTATCCTGGACTTTTTCACCCAAAAATATCGCGAGGACCCGGCTTTCGCCCAAAGGGTTGACGAGTCGGTCTTGCGCATCCTCACATTAAAATACCGCCTCTACCCGAACTTCAGCCTGGAAACCACACTGCCCCCCCTGGAAGGGATTGACATGCTGGGGGGGTTCAGCCAGGGATCCACCGAGGTGGCAAATAAAGCCGCCACCCTGATCAGCCCCATGATGTCAGAACTCGATGTCACCGTGCCTGACCCCCCCAATCAGACGGACCGCATCGTGTTCATCACCGACAGCCAGGCAACCAAACAATGCAGCGCCTGCCCTGAGGGAGCACTGCTGGACGTGAGAAGCCTGGAGCAGGCTGTATTGCGCCTTTACGGACCTCAAGCCGGAAGCCAGGTGCTGCCGTTTAACCTCGTCTCATACTCGTATGAAGATCTGCGCCAGATGCTGGACGCTCCCCGCGGTTCGACCCAGCTCGAGGTGGACCTGCGCCGCGCCCAATGGATTGTTTTCGCCATGGTCAATATCGGTCGAGACAACCCAACCTCGCAGGCGCTGCCGCGTTTTCTGGCAGAACGCCCGGATTTATTCCAACAACGAAGGCTGATCGTCTTCGCGTTCAACGCCCCCTACTTCCTGGATGCGACGGATATCTCCAAACTCACCGCCTATTATGGGCTTTACTCAAAAATCCCCAATTTCGTTGATGTTGCCGCCAGGCTGCTTTTCAGAGAAATTTCCCCCCAGGGCGTGCTACCGGTATCCGTGCCAGGGGTGGGTTATGACCTGATTACCGCCACCTCGCCTGATCCCAATCAAGTAATCCCCCTGATGCTCGTCCAGGAAGGCGAACCGGTCCTGGATCAGGCTGGCACACCCATCCCCCAGCCCACACCCGAGATTCGTCCGGGATCAACCATCACCATACGCACCTGGGTTATCCTCGATCACAATGGGCATCATGTCCCGGATGGAACGCCGGTGCAGTTTATCATCACCACCGAGGGCATTGTCAGCGCGTTCCCTCAGGTGCAGAACACAATCGGTGGGGTTGCCCAATTGACGTACCAGGTGACCAACCCCGGCATCCTGGAAATTCGGGTGGAGAGTGAACCAGCCAAACAATCTCAGGTCTTGCGC
>JBBIPD010000360.1:0-2929 GCA_037443025.1 Chloroflexota bacterium | reverse complement strand
GCGTTCTTGACCACCTTACCCCCTGAACGCACCAGATTGCCCCGTCCATCGAAAAAGCGTATCCCCAACAGACTATCCCGCACGCCGCCATAGCGGTACCGACCAGGACCGCTCAAACCGGCGGCTACCGTACCGCCCAGGGTGGCGCCTGCCTCCACCAGCAGCGGATCGAACGGCAAATATTGCCCCTGCTCTGTCAGGATGCGCTCGACCTGCGCCACTGGCGTCCCCGCCAGAGCGGTAAAAACGAACTCCTCCGGCTGGTACTCTATAACCCCGCTCAGCCCCGCGCTGGAAATCCGCACAGCCCCCTCCCCCCCATATGCCAGGGCGGTTTTGCTGCCTCTGCCAAACGGCGCAATCCGGGGTTGAGCGGCGATTATTTCACCAAGTTCTTCAATCGTTGTCGGTTCCATTGTAATTTGAGGCTAAATTTCGCTGGAAATGGCGAACATCTTGCCCCGGTTTGAGATGCGCCTGGGGTCAATTTGGGCGTGAATCGCCTGCATCGCCTCCAGATCAGCCGGGGCGAACATCATTGGCAGATGCTGGCGTTTTTCAACGCCAATACCATGCTCGCCGGTGATTGAGCCGCCATATTCCACACACATCTCCAGAATTTGCGCGGCAAGCTCTTCCGCCCGTTCCAAAGCCCCCTCCTCACGCCCGTCGAAGAGGATGAGAGGGTGCAGATTGCCGTCCCCCGCATGGAACACGTTTGCCACACGCAGGTTAAATTCAGCCCCCTTGCGCTGAATCTCCCGTAAAGCCTGCGCCAGCCTCCCCCGCGGCACCACTCCATCCTGCACAATATAATCCGGGCTGAGCCTGCCCACCGCAGAGAAAGCGCTCTTGCGCCCTTTCCAGATACGCATCCGATCCCCTTCATCTTTAGCCACCCGAATCTCATACGCGCCGGAGGCTTGGACAATCTCCATCACCTGAGCGAAATCAGCTTCCACCGAGATGCTCTCGCCGTCCATCTCAACAATCAACAATGCCTCAGCGTCCAGCGGGTAACCCGCCTGCACTGAAGCTTCAGCCGCCTGGATAGCCAGGTTGTCCATGATTTCGATAGCGCCGGGCAACAAGCCTCTGCCAACGATTTCCGCCACAGTCTTACCAGCGGATGTCAGTGAATGATACGCCGCCAGGACGGTCTTGAAAGCCTCCGGCTTGGGCAGCAGGCGCAAGGTGACTTCCAGAGCGATGCCAAATAAGCCCTCCGAACCCACGAACAAGCCCGTTAAATCTGGTCCCACATTTTCCAGGCTGTCGCCGCCCAGTTGCACCACCTCGCCATCGGGCAGCACGGCTTTGATGCCCAGGACATGATTGCTGGTCATCCCGTACTTGAGACAATGCGCCCCTCCCGCGTTGAACGCCAGGTTGCCGCCAACGGTGCAGATGGGCTGGCTGGATGGATCCGGCGCGTAATACAACCCATAAGGCGCAGCCGCCCGGCTCACATCCAGATTAACCACTCCAGGTTCCACTACTGCGATGCGCTCCTCCGGGTCCAGGCGAACGATTCTGTTCAGGCGGTTTAAGCCGATTACAATCCCGTCCTTGACCGGCAGCGAACCGCCGGAGAGGCTGGTGCCGCTGCCGCGAGCGACAAATGGAATCGCGTGACGATAGCAGGCGCGCACCGTTTGGATGACCTCATCCTGGGTGATTGGCAACACCACCGCCAACGGACGCACCCTGAACGAGGTCAGGGCGTCCGATTCAAACGCCGCCAGTTGAACCGGGCGGGTCAACACTCGTTCTGGCGGGTAGATTTTGGATAATTCCGCGAAAAAGGGGCTGGCATCCATACCGTCTCACTTAAAAACAAACAACCTGACTCCAACCTGGATAAGGCTGACTGATCCCGAATTGTCCTCTGTATTATAAGCCATCTCCTCTCCTCGAATCAACAAGCGGGGCTACTCCCGCCGACATTCGGCAATCACCTGCTCAATAAAGCCCACCATCCGCTCATAGTGCGAACCCTGCCAGTAGACCTGTTCGCATTCGGGGCAGATGCGAAATTGATCGAAGTATTTCTTGGTCAGCGGCTCCAGACGATGAAGCACCGCCTCTTTGCTCACCGGGCGAAGCAGACCGTTGCACCTCAAACACCGCTTGAACGGCGCAACCTGCGCGCACAATTGAAAGCGCTTTAACACTTCCACCAGCTGCTGGCGAGGAATTTTATGCCGCACCCAATAGCCGTTCTGAACCATGTTGCGCATCAATAAGCGCTTATCACGGGTGAGCAGGGTGCGATTCTCCAGGCTGGAGATGCGCGCCAGCTCCTCGTCCTGGTAATCGTTGCGGTACAGGGCGTCGAACCCAAGCATGCGCAAATATCTCGCCAGTTGCCCGAGATGATTGTCAACCACAAAACGGGGCGCAATATTATTTTCGTTGATATGACCCTGAGCAACAGGATAAACGTCCACCCGATCCCCATCATGGAGCAAGGCGCCGCTATGCACTTGCCTCCCATTGACCAAAATCGCCCCAATTTCTGTATGCGGCACCCCAAGGGACTCGATGAGATGTTTGACGGATTGGTCATCGTTGAATCGCAGGGTGATGGGGACGCCGCGCTGATAAGGCGGTAAAAAATCGTTCAACTCATCGTGGAAGTAGAAAGCGCTGGAAAGCATCTTCGGAGACGCAAATCGGTTTAGATTCGGAGGGGAGATTCCACCAGGGTTTGCCAGTCTATGCGATGCACCGTCTGATACAGCCCGTGATCGTCATCCACCTCGCGAAAGGAGAGATTGCGGAATACAGCCTCCGCCAAAGGGCGCACCGCCGCCAGGGGGATGAGCTGATCCCGGCTGCCGTGATAGATGACGGTCGGCACATCCACCGGTTTGGGCGGCGAGGCGGCAAACTCGGGTAAGATCAAAGCCGGAGCCAGCAGGATAAG
>JBBIPD010000359.1:0-2942 GCA_037443025.1 Chloroflexota bacterium | reverse complement strand
CCATCTCGAAGGCGCGGCGCGCCTCCTGGAACAACCCATGGGAATCTTTCAAATCCACGTAGACCATATCCAATGCCTGCAGTCCATAGGCGGCGCAGTGCATCACCAGGGCGCTGCGGGCGTAAAACATCTCATCCCCGCCCCGCGTCCGGATCGCGCCCATGTCTGCCGCCAGGTCTTCCGCGCCCAGGGCGATGGCTTGCAATCGATTGCTTGCAGCCGCAATCTGCCCCAGGTTGAGAATGCCCCGCGCGCTCTCCACAATTGCAATCAGCGCTATCTCGCCTTGCTCCCATCCGTAGCGGGCTTCGGCGGCAGAAATCGCCTCGTCCACCCGCAGGAGATGCTCTGCGTTCTCCACTTTGGGCACCACAATCCCCTCAGGGCGGGCGAGCAATACCGCCCTCAGGTCCTCTCCCTGGAGACCGCTTTGAGCGCCGTTCACCCGCACTAAACGCTCAGCTCGACCGAATTCCAAACTGCCCAATGCCTGGGGAATCTGCACCCGGGCTGTCCCTTTAGCCTGAAAAGCGACCCCGTCCTCCAGGTCCAGGCAGATGCAGTCCAGCCCGCCGCTCACCCCCAGGGTTGCCGCCTTCTGGATTTTTCGCAAGTCATCGCCGGGAACGTAGAGCAGGGCGCGGCGTGGACGCATGCTGCCTCCGTCAATTGGTTGCGGTTGAAGTAGCGCGGGAGCGTCGGCTGCGCTGCGCCAGAGCAGCCATCCCAATGCTTAAGAAGTAAAGGATGATCAAAGGCGCCATCACCAGCATCATGCTGAAGGGGTCCACCGTGGGGGTGATGGCGGCTGCCAGGATGGCAATCAGCACCATCGCCAGCCGCCACTGTTTCGCCATGAAGCCCGCATCCACAAAGCCGAGCATCGCCAGGACGTAAATCACCAGGGGGAACTCAAACGACATCCCAATCCAAAACATCAGCGTGGTCACAAAGCCGATGTAGGATGACGGGCGGGGAATGGTGGGGATGTTCATGAAGTTGAGCAGGAACGGCAGCGCCGTGGGGAGCATGAAAAAGTAGGCAAAGAGCATCCCCCCGACGAAGAAAATCAACACCAGGGGTATCGCCAGCAGTCCGAAGATGCGCTCTTTGCGCCGCAAGCCGGGCGCGGCAAACAACCAAAGCTCCAGAGCGATGTAGGGCAGGGCGATGGCGAACCCCGAAAGCAGGGAAACGCGCATGAACACGCCCAACGGCTCGGTCACATCTATCGCCTGCAGTTTTTCAATCCCCCCGATGGGTTGCGCCAGGATGTCAATAATCTGAGATGCAAAGGCAAATGAAAACGAGGTGGTGATAATCAGGAACAGGGTCGCCCGCAGCAGGTGTTTGCGCAGGGCGTCCACATGCTCCAACAGCCCCATCGGGTTCTCGACCGTCTTGGCAAAGGCGTCCGGAAGGGGTTCGTCTTCCGGCTCTTCGGTCATAAATGCTCTGACCTTCTGGAAAGTATTGCTGAACCAGCGGCTGATTGAGCGCAGGAGCCAAAAAATAAAGCGGAAGGGGGCGGTGATGATGCGCCAGATGGTCGCCAGTCTTTTACGCATAGGTTAAGCTAACCCTGCTCCTCTCCGCCTGGTCCTTTATCGCCCGGCTGGCTCTCTCCCCCCTGATTCGGGCTGGGAGTTGGGCTTTCTTCAGCCTGCGACTTGCCTGGGTTGGTCGCTTCGGCGGTTTTTTGCGGGGGCTGGATGGTGGGGGGCGGCGTGGTCCAGTCCGAAAAATCGGGGCTGGCTTGGCGCAGCGTTTTTTCCAACTCAGGGATGCCCAGTTGTTCTTTGATTGTGCGCTGGTCGGGGAACTGGCGCTGCATTTCCTCCAGCCCTGCTTCGCGCATCAGCCGGTTGGGAAGGTTGCGGAGTTCGCGCGAGGCTTGTTGCACCACCCGCCAGGTGTCCGATGAGACGATTTTACGCAGCGTGCGCCCGATTGTCCGCCCGGCTTTGACCATATCGTTCGGTCCCAGCACAATCAGGGCGATGAGCAGGATAAATAATAACTCTAAAGGACCGATTCCAAGGATATCCATAAAAAGTTCACGATTGTTCCAAATAACGCTGCAGAGACTGGATGATCTCGTTCTGATGATTCGCCAGGCTGCCCAGCACACCGTTCACGAAGCGCGGCGTGCTTTCCGACCCGTACACCTTAGCCAGCTCAACCGCCTCGTTGATGGCGACTTTTATCGGTGTTTTGCGATAGACGGCGAACTCCCATAAGGCGATGCGGATGATGTTGCGGTCAATCGTGGCGACCTGATCCAGAGGCCACTCTGGGGCGTGCCTGGCGATGAATTCGTCCAGCACCCTGGTCAAGGGCAACACGCCGAAGAGGATATCGTGAGAAAAAGCGAGCAAGCCTTCGTCTAAATCGGCTTCCGCCACCCGCTGTTCCCACACCTCTCCCGCGGGGTGCCCCACCATATCAATTTCGTAAAGTGCTTGCAAGGCGATGCTTCGCGCTCGAGTGCGCGGCTTCATTAAACTTAAACCTCCCCGTTATTGGGATAGTCAATATCCTCGATATGCACGTTCACCCGCCCGGTGCGCATCCCAATCAGGTCGGTGATCGCTCGCCCAACGTTGCGCTGGATGTTCCGGCTCACCTCACGGATATTCACATCGTTTTTCAGGATGACGTAGATATCCACGGTGACAATATCATCCTTGATATCAACCCGCACCCCTTCGCCGAAGCCGCGCCGAATCAAGCGGTTCACTCCGGCGGGAGTGCTGCCCATCCGGCTCACCCCTTCCACCTCCAGGGTTGTCAACCGGATGGTGGTCAGAAGGACATCGGGAGCGATGGTCGTATTACCTTTGTCGGGTGTTTTTTTCATTTCGACTCCTGCAAGTTGGTCGAGACGGGGTGGGTGGACTTCCCAATCGGGAGTCACATCATCATCATCCCTCCATCCACGC
>JBBIPD010000358.1:0-2980 GCA_037443025.1 Chloroflexota bacterium | reverse complement strand
GCATTGGCTTTTGAGCGAGCATTGGGACCGCAATTCCTGGCGGTTGCCGGCGCGGGATACTGGCTTGGAATTCCCGAAGCCACGATATCCGGCTTCTGGCTCTGGCCAAACATCGTCGCCGTCGCCATGACCGGCAGTGTGCTGGTTGTGCTGCTGATTGGCATCGGTTACATCCTGAACTCATTCCAGATCGTGAACAACTGCTACATTGGCGTCACCCGCATCATGGTCGCTATGGCGTTAGACCGATTGTTGCCCGAGTGGGTCAGCCGGGTGAGTGAAAAACGGCATACGCCGGTCAACGCCCACCTGGCTTACTTTATCGGCAGCATACCGGTGATCCTGGTCTATAACCTCTACGGAGAATGGGCTGCTCTGACGCTGGGGGTCACCTTCGCCTGCGGTTATGTCTTTGTTTTCTCCTCCCTGGCAGGCGCTTTGCTACCCTATAGAGCCAAAGAAATCTATGAAGCCTCCCCTGGGGCAAAATATAAGATTGGCAACATCCCCCTGGTGACCATCCTCGGCGGCATCGGTTTTGTCCTGGGCGGCATCATGGTCTTGATGTTCATGTTCTATGACCAGCTTGGACTGACCAGCCCCCTGGCTTACACCGTTGTATTCGGGATTATCGCCGTCTCCGCCATCTGGTATATTCTGGCAAGACGAGCTCAGAAAGCGCGCGGCATTAACGTTGATTACGCCTTCAAGGAAATCCCGCCTGAATGAGTTCTTTATAGCCGGTGTAACCATAAGGCACCCCAAGCAATCAAGGTTACACCGGCTATCTATTTTTGACAAAAACATAAAAGGATAATCTATGAGAGATCAGGCAAGAGTCGTCATCGTTGGGGGAGGAATTTACGGAGTCAGCATCGCCTACCATCTGGGCAAAATGGGCTGGACGGATGTGGTCTTGCTCGAGAAGGGCGAAATCGCCAGCGGCGAATCCGCCCAGGCTGCTGGCTTGGTCACCCAATTTGCCACATCGCAAACCCTGATGCAGTTCCGTAAATACGCCATTGAGTTTTACAGTTCGCTGGGGCTGTTCAATCATGTCGGCAGCCTGCGCCTGGCGTCCAGCAAAGAACAACTGGGTGAACTGCAACGCAGCGTCAGCCGGGCTAAAGGCATCGGCATGGAGGTCGAGATCATCTCACCAGCCGAAGCGATACAAATCATGCCCCAGCTCAACCCAAAGGATTTGTATGGCGCGATTTACCTGCCCCGCGATGGACACCTCGATCCCTACCTGACCACCACCACCCTTGCCCGCCTGGTGCGAGAGATGGGCATCGAAGTGAAAACCAACACCCGAGTGACCGGGATAAAGCTCTCGCCCAGGGGCGAAGTGGCTGAGGTGGTTACCGAACACGGCTCAATCAAGACCGAAATTGTGGTCAACGCGGCGGGCTTATGGGGTCCGCGGGTGGCAGCAATGGCTGGTTTGCACATTCCCACCACCCCGGTAGATCATCAGCACATCGCCCTCAAGGCAGTGCCCGGGCACGAGTTCCCTCACAACACGCCCTGTTTGCGCGATCCAGACAATCTGGTCTATATGCGCGAGGAAGCGGGCGGGTTGGTGATTGGCGGCTACGAACCGAATCCAAAAGCCCGCTGGATTGACGGCGTTCCCTGGGAGCATGGCGGGACCGCCCTGCCGCCAGACTACGATCGCTTTGAGCAACTGATGGAAGGGGCTATCCGCAGATTACCCTTCCTGGATCGGGCAGAGATCATCGCCCTGATTTGCCATCCAGGCGCCTACACTCCCGATTGCCAGCCCATCCTGGGACCGATGCCGGGCTGCCGAGGTTTCTGGAACGCCTGCGGCATGTCGCTCAACGGGTTTGGCGGCGCAGGCGGCATCGGTAAATTAATGGCGGAATGGATCGTTTACGGTGAACCCGACCTGGATATCTACGCCTTTCGCAGCACTCGTTTTGGCGACTACTACGCCCAAACCGATTACGCCGCCGAGCGCACCCGCGAATGCGTAAAGTATTACTACCGCTTACGCTTTCCCAATGATGAATACGAATGGGCGCGCCCGCACCGCATCAGCCCGCTTCACTTCCGCTTGCAAGAGTACGGGGCGGTCTTTGGCGAGAAGTACGGCTGGGAACGGGTGAATTACTTCGAACCGGGTAAGCCCCACCGCATGATGGGTGAAGACCAGCGCAAATGGGGCTGGACAAAACCGCCCTACTTCGAGCGGCTGCGGGTGGAACATGAGGCGACTCGCGAAAGGGTCGCGATGTACGACCTGACCTCCTTCGGCAAGATCGAGGTATCCGGTCCCGGCGCCCTGCCACTGCTGCAACGCCTGGCAGACAGCAATGTGGACAAACCCATTGGCAGCGCCATCTACACCCAATTCCTCAACAGCCGGGGCGGGGTCGAAGCCGATTTGACCATCACCCGCCTTGGGGAAGACCATTTCCGAGTCATCACCGGCTCGGGTTTCATCTCTAACGACCTTGGCTGGATACGGATGCATATCCTGCCTGAAGACCCGCCAGTGAAAGTCCGCGACATCACCCTGGATTGGGCGTGCATCGCCCTTTGGGGTCCAAAAGCGCGACAGGTATTAGAGCGGGTAACCTCCAGCGACGTCTCTAACGAAGCCCTACCCTACCTTAAAGCCGGCTGGGTGGATATCAACGGTGTCCAGGTTCTGGCTCAACGGGTCTCCTACGTGGGGGAGCTGGGATGGGAGCTGTATGTGCCAACCGAGCGAGCCCTGCCCACCTGGGATCTGCTCTATGAGGCGGGGCGAGATTTCGGGTTGGAAGTGGGCGGCTACAAAACCCTGGATTGCCTGCGCCTGGAGAAAGGTTACCGATACTTCACCGCCGATGTCACCCCGATGGAAAACCCTTATCAAGCCGGGCTTGGCTTCTGCATTGACCTGAACAAGGAGGATTTCATCGGCAAAGCTGCCCTGATTAAAGCCAAAGAGGAGGGAATCAAAGAT
>JBBIPD010000357.1:0-2982 GCA_037443025.1 Chloroflexota bacterium | reverse complement strand
AAGTGGCTGCCAGGCACCGTACGCCGGTCATTTTGATGCACAACCGCAGCTCCTGGGCGCATGCTGAAATAAAAGAGCGATTGGGTGGGCGCTATGTGGGAATACCCTACAACAATCTCATCCAGGATATTTGCAGCGAGTTGCTCGAAAGCGTGGAGATTGCCCACACAGCCGGAATACCCGACGACAAGATCATCCTTGACCCTGGCATCGGGTTTGGAAAATCTGTCGAGCAAAACCTGGAATTGATTGACCGCCTGGGCGAGATTCGCAAGCTGGGTTATCCTGTGCTTCTTGGTCCCTCGCGCAAGTCGTTCATCGGCTATACGCTCGATTTACCGCCGGACCAGCGCCTCGAAGGCCCCGCCGCGGCAGTCGCCATCGGCATTGACCGGGGCGCGGATATCGTCAGGGTGCACGATGTGGAGATGATGGCGCGGGTGGCGCGCATGACCGATGCCATTGTCCGGCGCAACCCCTCGCCGTATTGATTGCCTTCCGTCATGGGTTTATAATATGCCTTCCCCGAACAGGGAATGAGTTCCCCTATTCAGATACATCGCCCCCTTCGGCTGGGGATAACAAACCACACCCGGCAGCGCCGCTCAGACTGCCGGGTCTCCATCCTGAAATAATGAGGAGCACAAGATATGCCTGTTGATCATTTTGGCGCTTTGGATATTTTGAAGACCACCTTCGGCGATTACCGTTTTTACCGCCTGTCAAAACTGGAAAACTACTGCCAGATCAGCCTGGATCGGTTGCCGTTTTCGATTCGGATTATGCTCGAGACGGTTTTGCGCCAGTGCAACGAGAAAGAAATCACCCGCCAGGATGTCATCAACCTCGCCGCCTGGACGCCTGACGCCGTTGAGCGTCCCAGCCTGCCGTTTCTACCTGCCCGAATCGTTATGCAGGATTTCACCGGCGTGCCAGCCGTGGTTGATCTGGCAGCCATGCGAGCCGCCATGGCGCGCCTGGGAGGCGACCCTAAGAAAATCAACCCGCTGACTCCGGTTGACCTGGTGATTGACCATTCGGTTCAGGTGGACTTCTTTGCCAGTCCAGACGCCTTGCAACGCAACGCCGATTTAGAATTTCAACGCAACCGCGAGCGTTATGAGTTTTTACATTGGGGGCAAAACGCCTTTCTCAACTTTCGGGTCGTCCCGCCAGCGACCGGCATTGTCCACCAGGTCAATTTAGAATACCTGGCGCAGGTTGTGCTGGCTAAAGATGTAAATGGCATCCGCCTGGCATTTCCGGACACGCTGGTTGGCACCGACTCACATACCACCATGATCAACGGTCTTGGGGTTGTGGGCTGGGGCGTCGGCGGCATCGAAGCCGAAGCTGCCATGCTGGGACAGCCGATTGACATGGTCACCCCGGATGTGATCGGTTTCAAGCTCTATGGCGAACTGCGCGAAGGCGTTACCGCCACCGACCTGACTCTAACCGTGACCCAGATGCTGCGCAAGAAGGGGGTGGTGGAGAAATTCGTCGAGTTTTATGGTCCAGGTCTGGATTCGATGTCCCTGCCCGATCGGGCTACCATCGCCAACATGGCGCCCGAATACGGAGCGACGATTGGCTTCTTCCCGGTGGATAATGAAACCCTGCGCTATCTGCGTCTGACCGGTCGCTCTCCCGAGGTCGTTGAGCGGGTGGAACGTTACTTCAAAGAGCAAGGGTTGTTCCGCACCGCTTCCACCCCCGATCCGGTTTTCAGCGACACCCTCGAGCTTGACCTGGGCAGCGTTGAGCCGAGCCTGGCAGGTCCCAAGCGTCCACAGGATCGCGTCTCCTTATGGGAAATGAAACAATCGTTTCAAAAAGCGCTCACCGCGCCTATTAAAGAACGCGGTTTCGAACTCAGCCCGGAGGCTGCCCAACGCAGCGCCATGATGGGAACCAACGGCGGTAAAGTGGAGATGAAACACGGTTCAGTGGTTATCGCCGCCATCACTTCTTGCACGAACACCTCCAACCCTTCGGTAATGCTCGGAGCGGGGTTAATTGCGAAGAAGGCAGTCGAGCGTGGTTTGAGGGTGAAGCCTTATGTGAAAACCAGCCTGGCGCCGGGATCGCGTGTGGTGAGCGCCTACCTGGAACAAGCCGGCTTGCTGGAACCTCTGGCAGAACTGGGTTTCAACATGGTGGGCTATGGCTGCACTACCTGCATCGGCAACTCCGGACCGCTTCCTGCGGAGGTGGTCAAGGCAATTACCAGCGTGGACCTGGTCGCCGCCGCAGTCCTCTCTGGCAACCGCAACTTTGAGGGGCGCGTCCACCCCTACGTGCGGGCGAACTATCTGGCGTCACCGCCGCTGGTTGTGGCATATGCCCTGGCAGGCACGGTGGATATAGACCTGGTGAACGAACCTCTGGGTACAGATAGAGACGGAAATCCGGTCTTCTTGCGAGACATCTGGCCTTCCAACGAAGAAATCCGCCAGGCAATCAGCCAGGCTGTCCGACCAGAGATGTTCACCCAAAATAATCAGGATGTATTCACCGGCAACCCCACCTGGAACGCCATTCAGGGCAGCCAAAGCGACCTCTACCCCTGGGACCCGCAATCAACCTACATCCAGGAACCGCCCTTCTTCCTCGATTTGACCCCCCAGGTCCCCCCGATTTCCGAGATTCATGGTGCCCGCGTCCTGGCGCTCCTCGGCGATTCCATCACCACCGACCATATCTCGCCTGCCGGCGCAATCCCCGCCGACAGCCCCGCAGGCAGGTACCTGCTCGAACGCGGCGTGGCAGTGCGAGATTTTAACTCGTACGGCTCGCGCCGCGGCAACGACCAGGTGATGACCCGCGGCACCTTCGGCAATATCCGGCTGAAGAACCGCCTGGTGCCGGGGGTGGAAGGCGGTTTTACGATTCACCTGCCCGACAATGTGCAGATGAGTATATATGCACCCGCCATGCAATATAAAGCGGAAGGCGTCACCCTGATAGTGTTGGCTGGCA
>JBBIPD010000356.1:0-2983 GCA_037443025.1 Chloroflexota bacterium | reverse complement strand
AGCCATTCATCAGGTGTGAGAGGAACAGGTCTCGATGGGGTTGGTGATGTCCGTAGAGCTCGCCATCGGTAGCCACCAAAATCAATCGGGGTTCATCCACGCTGTCTTCTGAAACGGGATACTTGCTGAGCAGGTCGTATCGGGCGAAATGGTCGGCATTAACCGTCATTCCCGGGTTGAAACTGATTCCTCCGCTCAGGTCACGATGGTAAAAGAAGACCACTATGCTGCTTCCACCCGGCAACGGAACCCGATAGGGTCGGGTGACATCCAGGTTTTCTCGGTCTGCCTGCCATGGAGCCAGGATGGTGAACTGGATGCCCCGCTCCGCAAGGATGCGAAGGACATCGTAATCCACCGCGGTCTCAGGCAACCACATCCCTTGAGGTTTGCGACCAAAACGATGTTCGAAATCGGCAATCCCCCAGGCAATCTGGGTCACCTTATCCTGATGGGAAGCAAGCGGCAGTATCGTGTGATTGTAAGCCTGAGCGATGGCGTTCCCCACCCCGTTGCGTTCACAGTTCAGCCGGTCCTGCTCTACGATCATGCTCCAGGTTTTGGGATCATGACCCTCCATCCAATTGCACAGGGTGGGACCGATATTGAAGCTGATGACCGAAAAATTGCCGTGTTCAGCGTTCGGTCGGTAGCACTCGGCATGGATGCGTTCATTCCAGTTGGGGAACGGGGCTGAACCGGCTTCTCTGGGAATAACACCGGTAAGAGGGTCCTCGCGGGGGGGCTGGTAGAAATGGGCGTGGATGCAAAACGAGCGCAATGTCATGGATAACTCGGTGAAGCGAGAAACAAGGTTGATTTTACCAAATCTCCTGCGAATATAATCGTGTAAAATTAGATTAAAGTTACAGTTTATCTGAGACCTAACAAAAATATCCAGCAACTTCTATGAAATCCAATACCAAAATCCTTTTTTTAGCAGCCGAGGCGGACCCTTTTGTCAAAGTTGGCGGGTTGGGCGATGTTGCCGGTTCGCTACCACTTGCTCTCAAAGACGCTTGCAAACTGGATGTCCGTCTGGTGATCCCTTTTCACGGAGCCATCCAACGCAAGGCATTCCCCTTCAAACGCATCGCCAGTTTTGAGGTGCCCAAGCCAGGAAAACCGATACGGGCGGATGCCTTCCAGGTGGACCTGCACGGGCTGCCAGTCTATTTGATCAGCGGCGCTCCAATCCCTCCCCACGCCCCGGTCTATACCCCTGACCCGAGTGTGGATGGTTACAAGTTCACCTTCTTCTCTCTCGCCGCACTTGAACTCGTCCGCCGCCTGGATTGGGCGCCCGACCTGGTGCATGCCAACGACTGGCACACCGCCATGGCGGTTTACGCCCTCTCACTCCACCGTGAGCAGGACGAATTCTTTCAAGATACCGCCACTTTAATGGGTGTGCACAACCTGCCCTATTTGGGGGTTGGAGCTGGAGTAGCGTTAAACGCATTTGGGTTGCCGCCAGCCTATGGTTCTGCG
The DNA here is from genome assembly GCA_037443025.1 of Chloroflexota bacterium. Lineage (GTDB taxonomy): Bacteria > Chloroflexota > Anaerolineae > Anaerolineales > UBA4823 > JAQBDA01. The sequence continues at coordinate 1,492 of JBBIPD010000356.1, read as the reverse complement.
CTCCCGTGGTGGGCGCAGGACGCCCCTTTCGCCCTCGGATTGCTGGCGGCTGACCAGATTGTCGCCTCCTCGCCCACCTACGCGGCTGAAATCCTGACGCCTGAGTTTGGCGCCGGTCTGGAAAGTTTTCTCAAGACCCGCGCTGAAACCATCACCGGCATCCTCAACGGCATCAACCAGGAAATTTGGGATCCGAGTAACGACGATGCGCTGGCTGTAAAGTATAGCGCGGATAACCTGGCAGCGCGAGCGGGGAACAAGATTGCCCTGCTCCAGGAATTGGACTTAAACCCCGATGCGAAGATACCCCTGCTTGCCATGATCACCCGAATGGACCCGCAAAAAGGGATTGATCTGGTGCCTAAAACCTTGCGCAAGATCGCCCGCCAGCGTTGGAACGCCATCCTGCTTGGCACTGGAACGCCGGAGATTGAAGATGCCGTGCGCAAACTGGAGGCAGAGTTCCCCACTCGTCTGAGAGCCGTCATCCGCTTCGACGCAATGCTCAGCCGGCGCATCTACGCCGGCGCAGATGTGCTGATGATCCCCTCTCGCTATGAACCCTGCGGGCTGACCCAGATGATCGCCATGCGTTACGGCTGCGTCCCCTTGGGGCGCGCCACCGGCGGCTTGAAAGACACCATCCAGGATTCCCTGCCTGGGCAGCCTGGCACGGGCTTTCTGTTCGAGCGCCCTCACCCGGTAGAATTCGCCAAGGCTCTGCGGAGAGCGTTGCGGATTTATCCAAACCGGGAAGAGTGGAGGACGATCCAGTTGAACGGTATGCGCCAGGATTTCTCATGGGACCGCTCTGCACGTCAATATGCTGAGCTGTATCAGTCCGTCATCAACCGACGCAAAGGGCTCACCCCTTTGCTGAGAAAGGATGAACCATGAAAACACGCGCTGTAATCCTTGCCGGCGGAGAAGGCTCACGCCTGAGCACTCTGACCGCCAAACGCACCAAACCCGCGGTGCCGTTTGGGGGGAAATACCGCATTATTGACTTCACTCTCTCCAATTGCGTCAACTCGGGCATCTTCGATGTGATGATATTGGCGCAATATCGCCCCCACTCGCTCATCGAGCATATCGGCGCCGGTGGTCCCTGGGATCTGAACCGTGATTTCACCGGCGGGGTGCGCATGTACACCCCCTACAAAGCCCGCGGCGCTTCCGATTGGTACCTGGGCACCGCCGATGCCGTACAGCAGAACTTCCGCTTTATCAAACAAGGCGAACCCGATCTCATCCTGATTCTCTCTGGAGATCATATCTATCAAATGAATTATGACGCCATGATCGCTTTTCACACCGATCATGACGCCGACCTGACCATGGCGACCATCCGCGTCCCCCTGGAAGAAGCCTCCCGTTTTGGCATCGTGGAGGTGGATAGCAATTACCGCGTCATCTCATTCGTCGAAAACGCGTCTCACGCAACCTCAATTATCGCCAACATGGGGGTGTATCGGGTCGAGCGGCATCTGCG
>JBBIPD010000355.1:0-2983 GCA_037443025.1 Chloroflexota bacterium | reverse complement strand
GTCCGCTTCATTCACGGCCATTGACCAGGGGATATTAACCGCTCCCGGGATGTGGCCGCCGCGTGTGGCGCCTTCCTGAGGGTAATTGGGCATATGGAGCAGCTCCCCCGTAAACTCTTTGGGCGAACGTACATCCACCAGCGGCATTTTCTTTTCGAGATGCCTGAACACGTCCTCACGAAAGGCGCGAATGCTGGGGTTTGGCTGTCTGGCAACGTAGTTCGTCTGCGGGTAGTTGGGCACCTCTTTGGTCATAGGGCGATTTTCCTGTATCCATTTGGTGCGCCCGCCATTCATGATTCTTAAGTTTTCATGCCCGTAATAGCGGAAAACCCAGAAGGCGTAGGTGGCAAACCAGTTGCTCTTATCGCCATAAAACACAACGGTCGTATCATTGCCGATGCCCAGACTGGAACATAGCCTCTCAAAAGCCTCTATGCTCAGAAAATCGCGACGCAAGGGGTCTTGCAGGGTGGTGAACCAGTCCACTTTGACCGCGCCGGGGATATGTCCTGTATCATATAAGAGGTAGTCTTCATTGGATTCGACGATTCTCACCTGGGGATCATCCAGATGCCGGGCAACCCATTCGGTTTCAACCAGATATTCGGGGTGGGCGTAACCTTGATTCATGTCGGTTTACCTCCAAATATAATTAGACAATATATATCATAATTATACAAAATATCAGTCTCACCGTCAATCGGTTTGGGGGAAAATTTGCAGCGCCTGGTCTGGGTCGAAGCCCAGGCGCACCTTTTCGCCAACGGCGGGCAGCGCATCGCTTGCCAGGAAGTCGAATTCGAACTCCTTCCCGGCAGCGCTGACCACAGCCCGGCAGATGCTCCCTCGGAAGGAACAATGCATCAACCTGCCTTCAATCTGGCAGGGGCTTTCCTGGTTAAGAGAGACCGAATCGGGGCGCAGCAATACGGTCACCTTTCCCGGCAACTGCTCGCTTACGGGAAAACTGCCAATTGGCGTGAGGAGTAGAGTTGTTCGGTCTGTCGCCCGAATCTCTCCTGACATCAGGTTACCCAGGCCTAAAAATCGAGCGACAAAGACGGAGGCTGGCTTGCGGTAGATTCGTTCCGGCGTATCTATCTGCTCAACCCGTCCTGCGTTCATGACCACGACCCGGTCTGCAAGCGCGAAAGCTTCTTCCTGGTCATGGGTGACATAGATGGCAGTCTGGTTGGTCTGGCGCAGGATGCGATTGAGATCGAACACCAACCGCTCGCGTAGATTGCGGTCCAGCGAGCCGAGGGGTTCGTCGAGCATCAGCAGTTGCGGCGCAGGCGCCAACGAGCGCGCCAATGCCACCCGTTGTTGCTCGCCTCCCGAAAGGGTATTAACATCACGCCTGGCAAATCCGGGCAGTCCCACCAGTTCCAGCACCTCTTGTACACGTTGCCCGATTTCATCTTTCCTCAGCCCCGCCATGCGTAAGCCAAAGGCGACGTTTTCTTCTACGTTCATATGGGGGAAAAGGGCAAAATCCTGAAACATCAATCCAAAATTGCGGCGGTGGGTTGCCACCCCTGTCAGAGGCTGTCCATCCCAGCTGATTTCTCCCTGGTCTGGGGTTTCCAATCCGGCAATTAGCGCCAGGATGGTGGACTTACCACAGCCGCTGGGACCCAGCAAAGCTACAATCTCGTTCTTTTCCACCTCGAACGATACCCCAACGACCGCCCGAATATCGCCAAAGGATTTTGACACATTCCTCAGTTGTAATCCCGCCATTAGAATTCTCCCACTTCAGCGATTCTAAACCGCTCGATTGCCAACATTCCACCCGCCGTGACCACCATCAGGATTGTGCTCAATGCCAATGCCTGCCCATAATTCAAAGCGCCAGGCTGAGAGATAAAGCGATAAATCATGATGGGGATGGTTGGGTATTCTGGGCGAGCGATGAGGGCGGTTGCTCCGAATTCACCCAATGAAATGGTAAAGGCAAAGGCAGCCGAAACCAACAGCGCCCGGGCTGCCAGGGGCAGATCGATGTAGCGCACCACCTCTGGGGGCGAGGCGCCCAGGACCGCTGCCGCCTGGCGGATGCGTGGACGTATGCTGCGCAGCGCTGGAGTCAGGCTGCGCACGACGAAAGGAAATGCCACCAAAGTATGCGCCAGGGGAACCAGGATGGGAGAAGCCCGCAGGTCCAAAGGAGGGCGATTTAAAGCGACGATGAAACCCAAGCCCAGGGTGACCGCCGAGGTCCCCAGAGGAAGCATCAAGATGGGGTCAAGGGCGCGGTTGAGCCGCGAGCCTTTGTCTCGGGCTAATGCCCAGGCAACCGGCAGCCCCAGAAAAAGAGACAATACCACAGTCGCAGAGGCGTATCCGAGGGAGACGGTGATTGCGGTTGTGGGAGGGGCGTAAAAGAGCGATTCGCGCCGATTTATGGTCAACTCGCGGTAATAAGCCAGGGTTAAACCCCTTGAGACCGGGGCGATTTGACCGCGCTCAGGGTCCAATCGGGTGAAGGATCGAACAGCCAGAGCAACCAGGGGCAGGGTGAGAAATGCGATGAGAGCGATGATCGCTCCTCCGGCAAGAACCCTGCTTTGCCAGCTTGAGAAGGTTCTTTGGGTGATTTGGCGCGGTCTAAGATGCAAAGGGCGAGAGAGACGCTCTGATAGCCAGGTGTAGATGACGGTCATCGCCAGGGTGCATCCCAATTGGATGACCGACAGGGCGGCAGCCAGAGGCAAATTGAAGAGGCTGATGGTCTGGTAATAAATCTCGACTTCCAGGGTGGCATAACGTGGTCCGCCTAATACCAGGATCACCCCAAAAGAAGTGAAATCGAAAATGAAAACCAACAGGGCAGCCGAAGCCAGAGCTGGCATCAGCAGCGGCAGGGTGACCCTTCGGATTGTCTCCCAACGGTTATCCCCAATCACTCTGGCAGCCTTCCATATTTTTTGATCGAGTTGATACCAGAAATCTCACACCATGCGCATCACGATTGTTT
>JBBIPD010000354.1:0-2992 GCA_037443025.1 Chloroflexota bacterium | reverse complement strand
GTCGCCATAACCGCTCATGTGAATCAGGTCGAGCATCTCGTTAACCCGGTTTCGAATCTCCTCGGCTGGTTTTTTGGCAATCTTGAGACCAAAGCCGATATTATCCGCCACCGTCATATTGGGGAACAGGGCATACGCCTGGAACACCATACCCACATCGCGTTGATTGGGCGGCATGTAGGTCACGTCCCGACCGTCAATGATGATTTGACCGGTTGTGGGCGTCTCGAAACCCGCCACCATGCGCAAAGTGGTGGTCTTGCCGCAACCGCTCGGACCGAGAAACGAGACCAATTCCCCTCGTTCCATGTGCAGGTTGAAATTATCAACAGCAACCGTGTCTTTTCCAAATACCTTGCTGACATTATTAATCTCTAAAAATGCCATATTGACCTCTTCGTTTTATCCTGACTTTGTCAGGGAGTTAGCGGGCGCCAGCAATCTGTCCCTGACCAGGCGCGCCGCGGGCGATGCGATTGATCAAGCCAATGCATAGCCAGGTGATTAAAAAGCTCACTACTGAGAGCGCCTGAGGGGTATAAGCGCGCATCGCGCCGATTTCTTCCATGTATGGACCGAAGGCGGGTTTGGAGAACAACGAGGCAAAAGTGAACTCTCCCATCACGATGGCAAAGGTCAAGAAGACGCCGCTCAAGATTGCCACGCGCAGGTTGGGGAAAATCACCCGGAATAAGATGACCGACCAGCTTGCCCCAAGGCTTTGGGCGGCTTCGGTCAGGGTGCGCACGTCTATGGCGCGTAGTCCGGCATCCACCGAGCGATAAACATAGGGAAACGAGAGCACCACATAACCGGCAATCAGGGCGACCGGGCTGGAGACGATAAAATCGGTCACCCGATTGCCATACAAACGAGCCATACCAAATACCAACACCACCGCTGGCACAACGAATGGCATCAGCGTGAAGAACTCAACCACAGGTCTCCAGCGCGGCAGGCGCAGGTGCACCCAGTAGGCAGTCGGCACAATCAGAAGCAAGCTGACGATGATTGTCAAAACCGACCAGACCAGGGATAAACCGAAATTTTCGTAGAACCTGGGGTCTTGAAAAGCCAGTCGGTACGCCTCGAAACTATACACGCCTCTTTTGGCGCGCAGGCTAAACTCAAACACAGAAACCAGCGGTAGAAAGAAGTAGATGATGCCGAGGATAAAGATGATCCACGCCCAGATATTGACCGACCTTCTTGATTTTTGACCCTTGGGTCCCTGTTCCAGGGTGGATTGAACAGTCGCAGTTGCGGAAACGGGATAGTTCTTATCCATCATCTTGTCCACCTTGCCGCGCGGCGTTGCATATAAGCGTAACCCAACATACACAGAGCCATAATGATCACCATGCCCAGAGCAAGGGCATAGCCCAAATTGGGGTTATACAACACATCTCCCTGCATTTGGGCGCCAATCAGGATGGTTACCAAGTTAATGAAGCTGCCGGAGAAGGCGTAAGCCGTGGCGTAAGCGCCGAAGGCATTGCCAAACAGCAATATGGTCGTACCCAATAATGTGGGTAAGAGAATGGGGAAAGCCACATAGCGCCAGTAGTGATACCCGGTGCCGCCCAGGTTTTCGCAAGCCTCGCGCCATTCTCGTCTTAAACCATCCAGAGCTGGCGCCATAATCAGCACCATCAGAGGAAACTGGAAATACATGTAAACGATGCTCAAGCCCCAAATATTGTAGATTGTAAAACCACGGGCGTGAATATCTGTGCCGGTGATCGCTTCGATCCAGCGGGTCACCAAACCGGTTGTGCCGATGGTGGCGATAAAAGCAAAAGCCAACGGCACGCCGGCAAAGTTGGAGGCAACCCCTGAGAAGGTGAGCAGGAATGTCCGTAATCCGGAGGGGAGACCCGCCAGACACACTGCATATGCCAGTAGGAAGCCAAAAATCGAGCCACCCAGGGCGGTAATGACGCTGATGCTAAGGCTGGCTCGGTAGGCGTTGCGAAAATCAGCCCGGGTAAAGATCGAAATGATGTTCTCTAAGGTGAACCTTCCATCCAGAGATTGGAAGCTTCGAATGAAGATATTCAACGAGGGCAATATCAGGAACAGGGTCACGAAGAGGAGGAACGGAACCAGACCCACCCAGTCCAGGTTGCGTTTCCTGGGGAGGGGACGCGCCCCTGGCGCGTCCCCAATCACTAAATTCCGATCAGAGGCGTTGACGCGGCTCATGCCGGTTAACTCCTAACCCTCTCCGTAGACAACCTTGCGCCAGTTGTCGGTGATTTGAGCCTTGATGGTTGTCAGCTGGTCAACGGTTGGGAAGACAGCTTTGGCGTAAGCCTCGGCTGGCGGGAGCTTGTCCAGCATCTCCTGCGGAACAACGCCGCGCTTGACCATGTCATTGAAGCGGATTGGGTGGGCGTATCCCTTCAAGTACAGGTTTTGACCTTCGTCGGACATGACAAAATTCCACCACAGGCGAGCTGCGGCGGGGTGAGGCGCATAGGCGCTGATGCCGCCTGCGTAAGGTCCACCGACCACGCCTGTTTCAGGGACGATAATCTCCAGGGGAGGGTTGCCCGCCAGGGCGTCGCGGTTAGCCAGCGAGAGGTAATCCCACTCGATGGTCAGGGGCGCTTCTCCCTGGGCGATCTTTCCCTGGTCGGCGATGACAGGGATGAAGTTGCCGGAGTCGTACATCTCTTTCCAGAACTGCAGACCGGCTTCCGGCGCTTTTTCGATGTCGCCGCCGGTCCTGGACAATCCGGATGCGAAAACGGTCATAACCGCTTCGTTGGACTTGAGCACATCGCCCGCCATAGCCACTTTGCCCTTATAGGCTGGGTTGAGAAGATCTTCCCAGTCCTTAGGCAACTCGGTGATGATCTCCGTATTGACTTCGAAGGTCAAAACGCCATAGTATTCGCCCCACCAATAGCCATCGGGGTCTTTGAGTTCAGGGGGGATTGGGTCCCAGTCCGGCACCATCCATGCGGCTAACAGCCCTTCTTCTTTG
>JBBIPD010000353.1:2419-2996 GCA_037443025.1 Chloroflexota bacterium | reverse complement strand
CGGAGACGAAATATAAAACCCCGTCTGGAGACCATTCCGGTTGGAAAATCGATTCCTCTTCACCGCCCGCCCCCAGCTCGGCTTTGCCTAAAGAGCCATCCGGGTTGAAAGGCGCAACCCACAGCTCAGTGCCATCCCAGGGCAGGTTGGGGTGATTCCAGCTCAGCCAGCACAGACGGCTGCCATCCGGACTGAGACGCGGGTTCGAGTAGAAATCTGCACCCGAGACCAGCACCGTTTGACGAGCGCCATCGCTCAGGTCAATCGCCACCAGGGTGTTCACCGCTTCCCGGTCGGTTGGGGTGTGGTCTTCGCGCACGCAAATCAAACGCTTCCGCTGACGGTCCAGCACAGGGTCGGCGTAGCGCCAGACGATTTCGGGGGTGAGGGGCTGCGGCTCAGCGCCGATTTTTTGGCGATAGAGGCGCTGATCGGCGAAGTTGGAGAAATAAACCACGTCGCCGTCAATTAACGAACAGCGTCCACCGTATTCATGCACCGTGGTGCGTACATTGAACGGCATCGGGGTCACATCGGTGGTTGCGCCGTCTGGGGCGCGGCGCACAAGCACCTGGCG
>JBBIPD010000353.1:0-2409 GCA_037443025.1 Chloroflexota bacterium | reverse complement strand
TCCCCTGGTCGGGGCACCTGGCGCCCGCCCTCGCCGGGGCGCGATTCTATCCAGTAGATATCCTTGCCGATAGAGAATGCGCCTCCCAGACCGATGGATTTTGAGACGATCAGCTCTGAGGTGATGGGCGATTTCCATGAGCCGTACGGGGCAATCTTTGGCATCTATTTTCTCCTTATACTTGATGAAAGTGTGGGTATATTCAGTCCAGGTCTGGCGGGACAATTTCAGCATGCTCGCTCCCGCCGGGGTCATCTGCCTGATAGAGAATCGACGGTTTGCACCGGCGGGCGAGAAAGGCGCAGACCTCCTGCTCTGAAATCGTTATGAAATGGACTACAAAGCTGATTCTACCCGATTAAATCAGACAACCTTCCGCAGATTATCGTCTGCGGAAAGTTGCCGCTTACCTGGCGTGATCTGGCTTATTCCTCAACCACCTCGGCTTGCACCATCGCGGTGAAGGTCAGCCCTTCTGCGCCGCGGTCAACCCGAATGGTGTCGCCTTCACGAAAATCGCCAGCAAGAATCGCCAGCGCCAGGGGGTCTTGCAGCTCTCGTTGGATGGCGCGCTTGAGGGGACGGGCGCCGAAGTCCGGGTCAAACCCAACCTCTGCCAGGTACTCGCGAGCGGCTTCGCTGACTTCCAGGGTGAAGCCGCGCTCTGCCAATCGTGCAGCTACCTGACGGAGTTGGATATCTACGATGGCGGCTAGATCCTCGCGACTGAGCTGATGGAAGATCACAATTTCGTCAATTCGGTTGAGAAACTCAGGGCGGAAATGCGCCTGCAGTACAGAGGTGATCTCATCCCGGCTCACCTGGCGACCGCCTTCCCAGAGGGTGTTGCCCAGGTTGCTGGTCATGATTACCAGGGTGTTGCGGAAATCAACCGTGCGCCCGTGCCCATCGGTCAGTCGCCCATCGTCCAGAAGCTGCAACAGGACGTTGAAAACTTCAGGGTGCGCCTTCTCAATCTCATCGAACAAAATCACGCTATACGGTCGGCGGCGGATTGCCTCGGTCAATTGACTGCCTTCATCGTAGCCGACATAGCCGGGCGGGGCGCCGATCAGGCGCGAGACGGTGTGCTTCTCCTGGTACTCGCTCATGTCAATCCGCACCATCGCCCGTTCATCGTCGAACAAGAACTCTGCCAGGGCGCGCGCCAGCTCGGTCTTTCCTACGCCGGTCGGTCCGAGGAAGATAAACGATCCCATAGGGCGGTTAGGGTCTTGTAAACCGGCGCGCGAGCGGCGCACCGCGTTTGCCACAGCCCGGAGGGCATTATCTTGCCCAACCACACGCTGATGCAGGCGCTCCTCCATGTGGACTAACTTCTCCATCTCGCCTTCGAGCAGGCGTGAAACCGGGATGCCCGTCCAGCGGGACACAATTTGGGCTATCTCCTCAGGGTCTACTTCTTCCTTCAACAAAGCGCCCTGCGACTGGATTTGCTTCAGGAGCGCCTCGCCTTCCGCGAGCCGCGTCTCCAGCTCGCGCAATGTTCCATAGCGCAGGCGGGCGACCTTCTCCAGTTCGGCGCGGCGTTCCGCCTGTTCTATCTCGACCCGCGTCTTTTCGATTTGCTCTTTCAGGCTTTGAAGTTCGGTGATTGCCTGCTTCTCCGCCTGCCAGCGCGCATGGAGCTGGCTCGATTGTTCGCGCAAGTCTGCCAGCTCACGTTCCAGCTTCTCCAGGCGCTCCATCGAGGCTTTATCTTTCTCTTTCTTCAAAGCCTCGCGCTCAATCTCCAACTGCAATATCTGGCGGTCAACCTCGTCCAGAGCCTGGGGTTTCGAGTCGATTTCGGTGCGCAGGCGAGCCGCAGCCTCGTCAATCAGGTCAATGGCTTTATCCGGCAGATGGCGGTCGGTAATATAACGGTTGGATAATGTGGCAGCAGCGATCACTGCCGGGTCGGTGATGCGCACCCCATGATGTACTTCATAGCGCTCCTTCAAGCCGCGCAGGATGCTGATGGTCTCCTCCACGCTGGGCTCATCAACATAGACTGGCTGGAAACGGCGCTCCAGCGCCGGGTCTTTCTCGACGTGTTTGCGGTACTCGTCCACTGTGGTCGCTCCGATCATGTGCAGTTCGCCGCGCGCCAGCATGGGTTTGAGCATATTGCCGGCGTCCATGGCGCCTTCAGCCGCCCCTGCACCGACCACGGTGTGCATTTCGTCCACAAACAGGATGATCTCTCCCGCGGCGTCGGTAATTTCCTGGAGCACCGCCTTGAGGCGTTCTTCGAACTCGCCGCGGTATTTAGCCCCTGCCACTAAAGCCCCCATGTCGAGCTGCACCAGACGCTTGTGCTTGAGCCCCTCTGGGACATCGCCGTTCACCATGCGCTGCGCCAGACCCTCCACAATGGCGGTCTTGCCAACCCCGGGGTCGCCAATC
>JBBIPD010000352.1:0-3014 GCA_037443025.1 Chloroflexota bacterium | reverse complement strand
TTGGCAGCTTCATCGCCATTTTTCTTGCTTTCCCGAGGGGCAAGCGAACCTGCGCCCGTCGCCCGCATCGCCATATGCATAAAATTGATATAGTCCCAGGGAATTTCATGTTCATGCTCATCGAAATATCTTGAAACCGGTCGCATCATGTTTTCTGCCACGGTTTTCAGGGCAATTCCCTGCTGAACAATCGGTTTGGGAGCTTCAAATTCAATCATCTCTAGAACTCCTTCGTGTAAGTCAATCTCATCCACCTAGACAATTGCCAGCCCATTGAAAGTGGCGATGCCGCGACCATTGCGCATCCACATCTCGACGGGATACTCACGGATGTATCCATGCCCCCCGAGTATCTGGACTGCCCGATCGGTGACCATCATCGCCATATCCATCGCTCCGGTTAACGCCAGATAAGCATGCTTGCTGGCATCCTCTTTCCCGTTGTCTAACATCCAGGCTGCCTCCCAGGTTAACAACCGAATGGCTTCAATCTCGGTCGCCATCTCCGCCAGCATGAAGGCGATAGCCTGTTTTTGGGCAACCTTCACCCCAAAGACCTCCCGCTCTTTGGCGTAATCGCGGGAAAATTCAAACGCTGCCCGCGAGAGACCAACCCCCATGGCTGCCATTGCAACTCGCGAGGCGTCAAGGATGGGATCAAATGCATGCCCTTCTGCCCCACCCAGGCGGTTTGCGGCTGGAACATGCAGGTCTTCGAACTTCACCCTGAAAACCGGGAATGCATTGATGCCCATCAGCTTCTGCCGCTCGCCGACCTGGATGCCCGAAGCGTCTTTAGGCACAATAAACCCCTGAGTCGCGCCCTCCAAATCTGCATAAACGATCATGCCCTCGAATTGATCTGCGTAAGGCACAAATGTCTTTTCGCCGTTGATAATATACTCATCCCCCTGCAATACAGCCTAGGTGCGTAGCTCTTTGGGATCGAAGTCGAATGAGGGTTCAATCAAGGCAGCGGTGTAGGGTTTCCATTCCGCCTCGATGACCGGCGGCAAATACTGGAGTTTTTGCTCTTCGCTGCCAGCCAGCAAGATCGGAATGGCGAACAGGCTTGGGGTCAGGACCGCCAAAGACCCTGCCAGATCACCCCAGGCAAACTCCTCGGCTGCCAGAACCCCGGTCACTGCCGAGCGCTCACCGAATCCGCCATACTGCTCAGGAATGGAAGCCTGAAGGTATCCAAGTTCCCAGCCCTTTTCCACCAGGCTTTCGGGAAGATGGCATTCCTCGTCAGCGTCATGCGCCTTGGCTCGCAGATCCTGGGTGGCGTAACGGTTGATCGCTTCGATTAACATCTTTTGCTCTTCAGTTGGTGTGAACGAAAACATGGGTTTTTCTCCTTACACAGTCTTCTGATTATCCTATCGGGAGGAGGACAGCCATCCTTGAAACATCTACTTACTGACTCCGCACTAACAGACCATTCAAGAATATATCGGCAAACTGATTTGCAATTTCAGCCGGGGAGAGCAAGCCATCCGGGCGATACCAGGTAATCGTCCAGTTCATCACCCCCAGGATGTAGCGGGAAGCTAGGGCTGGGTCGGCGCAATTGAACCTGCCTTGCTCTTTCCCTTCCTGAATCGTATCTCGCCACAGACGCTCAAAACGATCGCGACGGTGCATATGCAAGGCTTGATATTGTGGTTCTAACGAACGATGCTCAAGCAATAATACCGCTGCGAGATCGCGGTGTTCCAGCATTGCCCCCAGATAAGCCGCCATCGCCTGCCTCAATTTTTCATCGGCAGGCAAATCCTGCAAGACCACCTTCTCGATATCTTCAATCAATAAGTCCAGGGCGCGGTCAAGTATCTCCAGAAGGATTTCTTGCTTGCTCGAAACGTGATGATACAGGCTGGCTTTTTGCAGGTTCACCGCCTCAGCGATATCTTGCATGGAAGCCGCCTGAAAACCTTTCTGGCTGAATATCTGGGCGGCTGCGGCAAGGATATCGTCTTTCGTCATCACTCATTCCCTACCGAACGGTCGGTAGTTATAGAATACCAAATTTTTTTACCAAAGTCAAGCAGGACTCGGGCTAACTTCGTTAATGGCTTGTTCTCAACCCTTTCATTCTATCTCCCCCAACAATCTCGCTGCATCACGAAGCACCAGCATTGGATCAAAATGGTTGAACTCTCCACCAGTTCGCCAACGAACATATTGACTGCGTTCTTCATCGGTATTGGTGGATTTATAGTACCCCATATGAGGAAAAACAACCGCCGCCGGTCCAATCCGCATCTCCAGATGCAGGTGTGGTTCAACCGCGTTCCCGCTTTTCCCTACCTGACCCAATGCCTGACAGCGAGCGACACTTTCACCCAAAGAAACAAGCGGCGGCTGATCCAGATGAGCGTACAGGGTGTAAATCGATTGTCCTGCGCTGATCGATAACAAATCAGTGATTTCTTCAGGCAAAGCTGAATAAGGCGTCTCCACAATCACCATATTGCCATAAGGGTACGACTCGACAAGAGATGCCGCCACTTTGCCGGGTAAGACGGATTGGACGCCAATCCCCTGGATGGTCAGGCGATCGCCATGCCGATAGTATGAGAAATCTATACCGTGATGACGCTCCTCCTTCCCAGGCGGCGGAGGTCGGTATGCATCTGAGGTGATCTCGCGCAACTCGCTCAATGGATGAAGCGACAGGGGTGAGCAAATGATTAAAGCAGATGTGGCTGTTTCCACCGAGGAATATGACTCCCCGACATCAGAGGCTGGGATAGCAGTCTCTCCAGGCAAGAGCGGGGTATTTTCGACTTGTGTTGGGGATGGGCGCGCATTCAAAGATTGGCTTGAAAATGATGGTGTCCCCTGGGTCTTTACGGGCGTTGGCATGGATATAATTGTTCCAGATAGAGGGGGATTCGCCCCTGTTTCTGCCTGACCAAAGGGATTGCAGGCGGCAAGAAACAGACAAAAAAACACCGTCGAACACCTGAATAAACCAAATTTCCTGCGCATCAGTTGTTGGCTCGCTC
>JBBIPD010000351.1:0-3020 GCA_037443025.1 Chloroflexota bacterium | reverse complement strand
ACTTATCGCGCAGCAACTGGGTATACAGGAGCTGTTTGGTATACTCCCACTCGTAGAGGGCTTTGGTTTCATCCAGCCCTTCATAGCACTGCAAGCGAATCAATTCGCGCCCGGTTGCGCCGGCAATCGCCTTGGCAAGCTCGGTCTTCCCAACCCCCGCCGGTCCTTCGGTCAGGAGGGGTTTGCCCAACTCCTGGCTGAGAAACATAATCGTGGCAATTTCATCGCTGGCGATATATTGCTGCGAACTGAGCGCAGCCTTCAGCTCGCCGGATGAGCTAAATCGTTTTGTCTTATCCATAAATAATCAACCTTTATTGGGATATTATGTCCTATTTCTACATCGGGTAACAGGCGATAAAAGCTCGCTGCCCTTCAATCACTGCGGTTGCTTGAATCTGGAGACTGGAATATCTCGCGGCTATGCAGTTTGAGTCTCTTCGGGCGGTCTGGGTTTCCAATCTGGAGCTGCTCGGAGCAACTCCTGGCGAGAAACCCTGTTCACCCTGCGACAATGCGGGCATTGGGCGTTATAATGCCCCAGATTTTCGCTGGTGATGGTATTCAGCGCCAGGTGCACCGCCTCATTATTCAGCGCAAATGGTTTATGACAGTGGTAACAACGGAGTTGCATAAATCTCTGGCTCCCTTCAAGGGCAGAAGTCAAGAACTTTTTTAGAACAGCCGCCGACCTCTGCTCCCTATATTTTACAACAATAGTCCAATTCGGAGTAGGCTTCGATTGCGTTTATAATTGGATTATGAGCAAATTCTATACTGGAAGCGGAGATGATGGTTTTACCAACCTCCTGGGCGATAGCCGGGTGCCCAAATACCACCCCAGAACAGAAGCGGTGGGGACATTGGACGAGGCGAGCGCAGCCGTGGGTGCAGCCCGCGCTTTTTGCAAGTCGGAACGAGCTGCGGAAGTATTGCTGCAGGCTCAGCGGGATCTTTACCACATCATGGCGGAAGTGGCGGCGACCCCTGAGAACGCCAAACGCTTCAGGGTGATAGACGCCGCCCGAGTGACCTGGATTGAAGAACAAACCGATCAAATCAGCGAGATGGTGACCATCCCCAAGGAATTCATCCTTCCCGGGGACACACCCGCGGGAGGGCTGCTCAGCCTTGCCCGCACGATTTCAAGGCGAGCAGAACGCAGGGTCACCGAGCTGCTGCACACCGGCGACCTGGAGAACTACGCCTTGCTTCACTATCTGAATCGGCTTTCTTCTTTGTGCTTTGTCCTGGAACTGCTCGAAAATCAACTGGCAGGTAAAGCGACTCCCACGCTGGCTAAGCGAGAATAATCTCCCATCCGGAGGTCAACCACCCTGATGACAGGCACCGTCCTGAATATGATTACGGTATTAATCGGCGGCACTCTGGGCATGCTGGTTGGGGCGCGCCTGCCCGATAGGATGCGCCAAACGGTGGTTGCCGGACTGGGTCTGTTCACCGCCGTGATTGGGGTGCAGATGTTCCTCAAGACCGAAAACGCCATCATCGTCCTGGGCAGCCTGCTCCTGGGCGGCTTGCTGGGCGAGTGGTGGAAAATCGAAGATGGACTGCGCGGTCTCGGAGCCTACCTGGAGAGGCGGTTCACCAGCAATCCCGAGAACCAGGGGGGGAGCCGCTTCATCCGCGGCTTTCTGGCTGCCTCGCTCCTGTTTTGCGTTGGTCCAATGACCATTTTAGGCTCAATCCAGGACGGTCTCACCGGCGACTACAATCTGCTGGCGATTAAGTCCGTGCTGGACGGCTTTGCCGCCCTGGCGTTTGCTTCCACCCTGGGGGTGGGGGTTTTGTTTTCAATTCCGGTCATCCTGATTTATCAAGGCGGATTGAGCCTGTTGGCAGCCCAGGCGCAAGCCATAACGACCCCCGCCATGATGAACGAGATGACCGCCGCCGGGGGAATCCTGCTCATCGGTCTTGCTTTCAGCAGCCTGCTCGAGATTAAATCAATTCGGGTGGGAAATTTCTTGCCGGCGTTGCTGGCTGCCCCCCTCATCGTCGCCATCCTGACCGCGCTGCATATCGGATACTGAATGCGTCCTTAAAAAGCGAAGCCTGGACAGCGTCGCCGTCCAGACTCTTATCATGTTACCAGATGATTGATTTTTACAACGCTATTGCTGAGGCGCCAGGGCTGCCTCGACCGCCTGGGCGATGTCCTCGAACGTAGGCACAAACCCTGGGCGGATGATCTGCCCGTTGACAAAGACGCTGGGAGTACCCTGAACACCCGCCTGAATTCCCGCAGCCAGGTCTTCGTCTATAACATTCTTATAGGTATTGGCTTCGAAACATTGATTGAACTGGTTCATATCCAAACCCAATGCCTCGGCAAAGGCGACCAGGCGTTTATCGCTGAACGCCCCGGCATTCTCGCTATTCCAATTTGCATACAAGAAATCGTGATATTCCCAGAATTTACCCTGCTCCGCCGCGCACATGGAAGCGTTGGCGGCTTGGTCCGACTCTTTGCTTCCCGAACGGTCATCCAGGAAGGGGAACTGGCGGAAAGTGTAGAGCACCTTCCCCGTGGCGACGTAGTTCTGCACGACCAACGGTTCAACCGACTCTGAATACTGGCGGCACGCCGGGCATTGGAAATCTTCCCACACTTCAATCTTGACCGGCGCATTGGTATCGCCCATGGATTTTCCATTGACCATTGGGCGCGCTTCGGGCGTCACCATGACAATCTCGCCCACGGGGGTTGCTGCCTCCAGAATTCCAGGGACAATCATCAAGCCCGCAATAAACACCGCGATGCCCGCCACAATCAGAATCGTCAACAGGCGTTGTTGGCGCTGCCGCCTCTCGCGTTGTTCGCGCACCATCTGGCGTTTGCTCTTCGTCTCTTCCTTTTTAGCCATATCTTCTCCAAATAGATTATTCTCTCAAAATTGGCTAAAATTTTGCCATGTATTGTCAGATTTGTCCAGAGCAATCAGCGCACTCTAAGCACCTACTCAGAGTACTCGGTTTAGGCTGCATCTGAAGGCGAA
>JBBIPD010000350.1:0-3083 GCA_037443025.1 Chloroflexota bacterium | reverse complement strand
GGCAAGCCTTGACTGGGCGATCGCTATTCTGCAATATCATGCCTTGGTGCGCGCCTATGTTCCCCAGGCGCCGCTATTATGGGGCAGCTTTACCCTGATGGTGGCTGCGTTGGGCATCGCCGCGCCCTCCTCTCCGGGAGGGGTGGGTGTTTTCGAAGCCGCGATTGTCGGAGCTTTAGCCCTATTTGGCGTGGACTCATCGGTTGCCCTGGCTGCTGCGATCACCGCGCACCTGTTGCAGTACCTTGTTACCGGAGTTTTGGGGATTTACGCCCTGGTTCAAGACGGCGAATCGCTCACGGGGTTGTATCGTCGGATTCGCGGCATTCAACCAGAAGTGAAGAGAGGATGATAAACAACGGTTAAGGATGAACATTCTGGAGCAGGTTGAATGAGGCGCAAGTTCTTGATTACAGGCGGGATGGGCTTTATCGGCTCAAATTATGTCAATCGTCTGTTGGCGCGGGGGGAGGAGGTGGTTGTTTATGACAACCTGTCGCGTACGGGGGCGGCGAAAAATTTGAGCTGGTTGCGCCAACGATATGGGAATGACGCTTTCAGGATGATTGTTGGGGATGTTCGGGATGCCGCCTTGCTCACCTCGGTTGTGCGGGACGTGGATGTCATCGTTCATCTCGCCTCGCAGGTTGCGGTGACCACCTCGGTGTTGCATCCCCGCGAAGATTTCGAAATCAACGCTTTGGGAACCTTCAATCTGCTTGAGGCGGCTCGCCTCTCAGGAAAGCAGCCTGTCGTCTTCTACGCTTCGACCAACAAAGTCTATGGAGGGATGGAAACCGTCCGGGTCATAGAGAAAGACACCCGCTACGAATATGCGGAACTCCCATTCGGCATACCCGAGACGCAACCCCTGGATTTTCATTCTCCCTACGGATGTTCAAAAGGCGCGGGCGATCAGTACACCCGGGACTACTACCGCATTTATGGCTTGCCGACGGTTGTCTTTCGTCAAAGCTGCATTTACGGTCCACGTCAGTTTGGCATCGAGGATCAGGGCTGGGTTGCCTGGTTTATCATCGCCCTGCTCACCCACAGACCGATCACCATCTACGGCGACGGCAAGCAGGTGCGCGACCTGCTATATGTGGAAGATTTGCTGGATGCCTACGACGTTGCCCTGGAGCGGATTGACCTCGCCGCCGGGAAGGTCTATAACATTGGGGGCGGACCGGAGAATACGATTTCCATCTGGATGGAGCTTCAGCCGGTATTGGAGCAGCTCTATGGGGGTGAAATCGGGGTAAAATGGGGCGAGTGGCGACCTGGCGATCAGTTAATCTATGTATCGGACATCCGCAAGGCGCGCGCCGAGCTCGACTGGCAGCCCAGGGTAAATGTCTTGGCTGGCATTCGGCAATTGTTCCAGTGGGCTAAAGATAACCAGCATCTCTTCAGATAACACTTAATGCGCATTCTGACAGTTCTTACCTACTATCGTCCGCACACAAGCGGACTGACAATCTATACCGAAAGGCTGGCGAAAGCTCTGGCGAAGCGCGGTCATGATTTGACCGTCTTCACCACGCAATACCAACCGGATTTACCGCTGGAGGAGGTCCGGGATGGGGTTCGAATCATCCGCGTCCCGGTGGCGTTCCGCGTCAGCAAGGGCGTCATTGCGCCGTCATTTGGGCGCATGGCGACCCGTTTGGTGCGCGAGCATGATGTGGTCCATCTCCACCTGCCTCAATTTGACGCTCCGGGCGTTGCGCTGCGGGCGCGATTGATGGGAAAGCCGGCTGTGCTGACTTACCATTGCGACTTAAGTCTCCCCAGAGGTCCTTTCAATTTCATTGTGAACCAGGTGGTGCATGTGATGAATCACCTGGCTGCCATGCTGGCGGACAACATCGTGACCTACACCCAGGATTACGCCGATCATTCGCCTTTCCTTTCCCGTTATAAAAAGAAACTTCGGGTGATTCCTCCGCCGGTAGTGCTCCCTGTGCCGGCTAACGGCGCGGTCAACCAATTTGCGATGGAGAATCAGCTTCTGGAGAGTCATCGGTGATAGGGATGGCAGCTCGACTGGCGACGGAGAAGGGGGTTGAGATTTTGTTGAACGCCCTGCCCGAGATACTGCGGCATTACCCCCGGGCTAAGGTGCTCTTTGCCGGTCAGTACCAGGATGTCCTCGGCGAGAAGGATTACTATCATTTCTTGATGCCGCGCATCGAACAATACCAGAAGCAGGGCAACTGGCAATTTCTGGGCATCCTTTCCCCCGAGGAAATGGCAGCCTTTTATCCCAATCTGGATGTGCTGGTTGTGCCCAGTCTGAACTCCACCGAAGCCTTCGGATTGGTGCAGATTGAGGCAATGATGAACGGGGTGGCTTGTGTGGCATCCTCTCTGCCCGGCGTGCGCCAACCGGTGAAGATGACCGGCATGGGGCAGGTGGTGCCGATTGGGGATTCTACCGCCCTGGCGAAATCAATCCTGGAAATCGTTGGGTCGCCTGATAGATATCGCGGTAACCCGGTGGAGATAGCCCGTCAGTTCTCGCCGGACAGCATTGCGGCTGAATACGAGAAGGTATTCTCCCGGCTGCTCCAAGAAAAAGGCAAGACCAGATGAGTTCGTAAGAGTGCATGGAGAAGCCTCAAAACCCGGTTGCCGACGCCGAGAATGGTCTCAAAAGCTAATTCGATGCCTGCTCCCGCTTCAGAAAGCGACAAAGATTTTCTCTGGTTGCATCTGCGCGATTTACCCTACTTTCGCGCTCTGGTGCGTTCAGTGGAGGCTGAGTTCTTTCAGGAGTTCGACCTGCCTCACCCACAGCTGGATATTGGATGCGGGGATGGGCATTTTGCCTCGTTGGTTTTCGAAGAGGCAGTAGATGTGGGGGTGGACCCCTGGCGCGGTCCGATTCGCGAGGCTTATCAGCGACAATGCTACCGCCTCCTGGTTCAGGCGGATGCGGGGGCGCTGCCCCACCGCACGGTGCTGGCCGCCTCCAGCCTGGCGGCGCTCGGCGGGACGCTGCTGGTGGGCCTGGTGGTGCGGGACGGCCCTCACGCGGCGCCTCCCGCGCCCTTCGATCCGCGCCAGGTGGGCCGGAT
>JBBIPD010000349.1:1888-3143 GCA_037443025.1 Chloroflexota bacterium | reverse complement strand
TGGCGGGGATGTTGAATTTTTCGTGCAGGGGCATGGCGCAATGATGCCCGGCGCGGATGGCGACCCCATAGGTATCCAGCACCTGAGAAATGTCGTGGGGGTGGACGCCCTGCAGGGTGAAGGAGGCTACCCCCCCTTTGTGCTCGGCTGACGGACCAAAGACCCACACCCCGGGTATCTCCTCCAGCCGCTCCAGGGTATAGGCGATAATCTATTTTTCGTGGCGGGCGATGGCGGACATGCCGATTTGCTCCAGGTAGTCCACCGCCGCCCCCAAACCCACCGCCTCGGCGATGGCGGGCGTGCCAGCCTCGAACTTATAGGGGATTTCGTTGGCGGCAAACGAGCGGAGCTGGACGCGCTTGATCATATCCCCGCCGCCCAAAAAAGGCGGCATGCTCTCCAGCAGGTCTTTCCGCCCGTAAAGCACCCCAATCCCGCTCGGACCGCACATCTTATGCCCTGAAAACGCCAGAAAATCCGCGCCCAATTCCTGCACATCCACCGGGAAGTGCGGAACGGATTGAGCGCCGTCCACCAGGGTAATCGCGCCAGCGGCGTGCGCCAGGCGGATGATCTCCTGGGCGGGGGTGATGGTGCCCAGCACGTTGGACATGTGGGTGAACGCCACCAGCCTGGGTCCCAGCGAGAGCAGCGATTGGTAGGTCTCCAAATCGAGCAGCCCGTCCTGGGTGACCGGGATAAACTCCAGGCGCAGACCCTTCTCGGCTGCCAGCATCTGCCAGGGCACCAGGTTGGAGTGATGCTCCATCTCGGTCAGGATGATGACATCCCCCGGCTTTAGATTCGCCCGCCCCCAGGTTTGCGCCACCAGGTTGATCGACTCGGTGGTGTTGCGGGTGAAGATCACCTGGCGCGGCGAGGGGGCGTGGATGAACTGCGCCACCCGCTGGCGGGCGGCTTCGTAGGCGGCGGTGGCTTCCTCTGCCAGGGTGTGTATGCCGCGGTGGATGTTGGCGTTGTACGTGCGGTAGAAAGCGTTCATCGCCTCGATTACCGCCAGCGGTTTCTGACTGGTGGCGGTCGAGTCCAGATAGACCAGAGGTACGCCAGGGCGAACTTCGCGGTTCAAGATCGGGAAATCCGCCCGGATTCGAGCGATATTCAACGTTTCGGTGGTCAGTTCAGCCATACCCGGCTCTCAGCTTCCCGCGCCGCGATTAACCCTGGCGGGGTTTGACCCGCACTTTACGCCGGCGGCGCACCGGACGCAGGTTGGCGGAGATTTTTGGAT
>JBBIPD010000349.1:0-1878 GCA_037443025.1 Chloroflexota bacterium | reverse complement strand
ACACATGATCCGGCACCATCCAGCCATCGGTTAAGTAGACGTTTTCCTGGAATTGGACCGCGATCATCTTAGGGTCAACCTGAACCACGGTGCCTACCAGCCAGTCGCGGACGCGGTTACCACCGCGCTCATGGTCGCAAAAGACTTCCACCTGTTCCCCCACTTTGTAAATTTCTTCGCCGCTTGGGGCAGATGTAAATTTCAAATCCGCCAATTGATGCCTCCAGAACTTGCGATTAAGTCACTCCAAGCGAGCCGGTTTATCAACGGCTCGCCTGTTGTGAATCTATACGAAATAAACCATTCTCCCACCCCAGCCTCCGCAAAAGGCGCTTCATCCTCCTCTTTTGAAACGCCTTAGATGCGTCTTTTTATTTTATCTTAACTTCTCCTGAATTGCATCGGCAAAGCGAGCGCGCACGCCCTCGAATGGGATGCGTTGCATGATGGGGTCGAAAAAGCCCTCGACAATCAGGCGTTCCGCCTCCACCCGGGGGATGCCCCGCGCCTGGAGATAGAAGATCAATTCAGGGTCAATCTTGCCCACTGTCGCGCCGTGGGTGCAGCGCACGTCATCCGCCAAAATCTCCAAACCGGGGATGGAATCGGCGCGGGCTTTGGGGCTGAGGGTCAGGTTGCGGTTCGCCTGGTACCCATCGGTCTTCTGCGCGCCGGGAGCGACGTAAATCATCCCCTGCCAGACAGAGCGGCTGCTATCTTTCAGGGCGCCCTTGTAAAGCAGGTCGCTGGTGGTGTGGGGCGCCAGGTGATTCTGCTGGGTGTCTAAATCCAGGTGTTGGTTGTCGTTCGTGAAATAGAACCCCGACATGCGCCCGGTTGCGCCTTCGCCCAACAGGTCCAAATCGGAGAAGTTCTTGGTCAGATGGCTGCCCAGCGCGCCGAAAATCCAATCCAGGTTGCCATTCCGCTCGACGCGGGCGCGCTCGTGGCTGAAGTTCCAGACGTGCTCGCCCCAGGACTGAAGCTCGACAAAACGCAGGTTCGCCTCTGCGCCGACATGAATCTCAACCAAGCCGGCGTGCAGGGTTTGCCCCTCCAGCTCGGTGGGCGAGGCGGCTTCATGGACGTAGGTCAGCGAAGCCCCCTCATCCAGCCAGACCAGCAGATGGGAGAAATACGCCAGATTGACGCCAGGTCCCCAAAGGATGCTCTGCAAGGGTTGCTCCACCTGGACGCCTTTCGGGATATAAACCAGGACCCCGGTCTGCGCCAACGCCGCCGCCATGGCGGCAAATTTGCCTTCATCCGGACGAACCACCTGCCCCAGGATGCGCTCCAGCAGGGCGGGGTGCTGCCTTTCGGCGGTTGCCAAATCGGTGAAGACGACTCCCCGCTCTGCCAGCCGCGGATGGAGAGAGACCTGAGGTCCTTCGGGGAGGAGCAACGCCTGCCCGCCGTAGTCTTCATCCACGACAGGATGAAGCAACTCCGCCGGAGGCTGGGGCAGGGAGAGAACGTCCTGGGGAGCGGGCAGGCGGAAATTAGCAGCCTGCAAACCGCGAATATCGGTGCGGCGCCAGGGTTCATCGCTGGTGGTGGGCATGGGCAGTTCCTCGTACGCCTGCCAGGCGCGCTCGCGATACTGGCGCAAAAAGGCAGGATACCCATCGCCGCTCAGGGCGGGGATCATCTGGCGGGTGAAAATAAACTCTCCCGGAGTGATGGGTCGAGCGCGGGTAGCGCGGGTGACAATCGTTCGTTTCGTCATGGGCTTAACCTATCGAGCCTTCCATCTGGAGCTGAATCAGGCGGTTCATTTCGATGGCGTATTCCATCGGCAACTCTTTTACCAGGGGTTCGATGAACCCCGAAACCACCATGGTGGTGGCTTCTTCCTCGCTCAGACCGCGGCTCATC
>JBBIPD010000348.1:0-3146 GCA_037443025.1 Chloroflexota bacterium | reverse complement strand
GGACCATCGTTCCCGGCGGAGGCGACGATGAAAACGCCAGCCGTGGGCAGGGCGCGCACCGCCGGCAGGAAGATATCCGGGTCGCATCCCTCGATGGGTGGACAGCCCCAGGAGTTGTTGAGGACGTCAGCCCCTTGACCTGGGTCTCCATCGGAGAAGGCATCGCCGCCAATGGGGAACGGCGCCAGCATGAACTGCATGCACCCCGGTTCGCAGATAAACCCAGACGCTCCCCGTCACCAGATTGGCGCAGGCAATCCATTCGGCGTCGGGCGCCACGCCGGTGGCGTTCCCCAGGACGCTGCCCAGGGTGTGCGTGCCATGTCCGCCGATATCCCTCGGTTGGGTGGTGCCATACCAGGGGTCGAACCAATCGTAGTTGTGATTTCCATCCCGCCCGCGGTAAGAGTCGAACAGCTCCTGGTGATCGAACTGCACCCCGCTATCCGATTGACCGACGACGATACCCTGACCGCGCACGCCAAATTCTTCCCAGACCCGCACCGCCTCAATCTGGGTCAGATTCCATTGAGGATATTCGGGCTTGTCCATTTTACCCGAGGCGACCGGGGGAGATTGGGGCAGAGGACGCATAAAGGGGTTATCCAGCACCCGGTCAACTTCGGGGCGGGTGTTCAACCACAGGCGTAAGATGGGTCCCCCATCCACCTGGATGGCATTGACCAGATAATAGGGGGTATAGCTGATTCCAAAGCGTTCGAGGGCTGCGCGCAGTTCAGCCTGGGAGGCGTTTGCCTGCCGGGTGAGGGTTTCGAAAACGTAAATTCGACGTTGATTGATATCTTTCATCTGGAGAGCGGGTGAGATATCCGCCTGGTCGCGCAGGACGACAAACAGCCCTTCGCCGTA
The DNA here is from genome assembly GCA_037443025.1 of Chloroflexota bacterium. Lineage (GTDB taxonomy): Bacteria > Chloroflexota > Anaerolineae > Anaerolineales > UBA4823 > JAQBDA01. Next base: position 2,276 of record JBBIPD010000348.1, on the reverse strand, counting down.
AAAGCCGGGCTGACCCAGGGTGAAATAGATGGCAAACCCTGCCAGCCAGGTTACGACGAGGAAAATGGGGATGATGGCGGAGTTGGGCGAAAGAGACGCCTCGGTTTGAGGTCTGCGCAATTTGGAGGTCAAGCCAAAAATCAGCGCGACCACAAAGCCTATCCCGGCAGAGAAACCCGCGGCGGTCAACCCCCAGAGCAGGATTTCGCCCTGTGAAAAGCTGATGATGAGCGCAAGTTCGTCCGGGTCAATCATCATCAAGGGGATGGCGGTCGCTGCCCCGAGGAGCAAAGCGGCGGGCGAGAGGTAAGATCGCCAGCTCAACGGCTCAGGCGAGCCGCTCAGACCGGCGAGCTGGAAGAGACGGATGGCGACCCAGCCAAGGGGAGGCAGGCAGATTGCCAGCAAAAGCTGGATGCCGCCGAAGGCGTAACCAACCCCGCTGGCAAAGATGAGCAAGGCGGCGCTGGCGCAGGCGCCGCCAAAGGCGAACAATCTCTGGGGTGAGAGCTGCGCCGCGTGAAAACCGGGCAGGAGGATGCTCTGGATGGCGGCGCTGAACGCCAAACCCAAAGCCAGACCGCTCAGGAGCTGGAGCAGGCTGTCATCCAGCGAGCCAAGCGCGCCCCAGGCAAACCACGACCAGGCAAAAGCGCCCGCAATCGCCAGAGCGATGAGGTAGAGAGGTCGGGTTGAGGGGCGCTCACCGGAAGGCGCGCTTGGGTTATCGGGGGCAAGGCTGTTTTTGGCGTCACGCCTGGAGAGGGCGATGATCACCGCGGTGAAAATCAGGGCGAGAAACAGGTTGAGGACGGCATGGAGCTGCATGGCGGAGGCGAAGGTCAGAGACACCGGCGCCAGGAGCAGGACAAAGAACGCCGCGGCAGCCCAGAGGCGGTAAATCGCCCGCCAGGGTTGACTGCGGGTGAACGTCGCCAGGAGGAGGAGAGGGAAGAAGAGCAAAACCCCCTGGACGAGGGGGAATCCCACCCAGGCTTTATCCGGCACCTGGGTCAGGACGGCGGAAGCGAATAGTTGCAATCCCAGGCGGAGCAGGCTGACCGCGCTCACCCAAAGCCAGACCAGGATAAACAGAAACCAGCGCAGACAGCCTCCCGGCTGATTTCCCCCAGGCGCTGGCGAGGGTGGAGCAGATTGATTTGGGATGGAAGTCGGGTTCATCAGACTTTCCTCAGTGGTTGGAATTGGAGTTTGTATCGCCGCGCAGGAGGGAGATGCTCATGCCCAAAAGCGCCACCCCGGCAGCGACCAACAGGCTGGGTGGAATCGCGCGGTATTCAGCGCCAGGGACATTCCCATAATGGGCGATAAGGGTGGTGAAAATCGCGCCGGATAAGCCGACGCCCAGCACCATCCCCACATTGCGCGCCGTCGCCAGCAAGCCGGCGGCGATGCCCTGGCGATTGAAGGGGGCAGAGCCGAGCAAGGCGCTATTGTTGGGGGAGATAAAGGCGCCGATTCCCAAGCCGCACACGCTGAGCGCCCCGGCGATAGCCGCAGATGAAGACCCGGCGCCCAGGCGGCTGAGCAGGTACAAACCGAGCGCCAGGATGCCCATCCCCAGGGTGGAAGGGAGGCGCACGCCGATCCGGTCGGAGAGGGTGCCGCTGATGGGAGCGACGACCGCCATCACCAGGGGTTCCACCGAGAGCAACCGACCCGCCATCGAGGGCGTGAAACCCCGGGCTTGAATCAGGTAAAACGGCATGAGAAACAGGATGCTATAGACGCAAATATAGTTGAGGACTGCGGCGGCGATGGCAGCCGAGAAGAGGCGATGCCTGAAGAGGCTGAAATCGAGCATGGGCGAGTCGATTCGCCTTTCTCGGCGCACAAACAAACCCAAAAAGTAGAGCGATGCCGCCAGGAGACCCAGGATTATCGGGGAGGTCCAGCCCCAGTTATGCCCCTGGTTGAGACCCAGGAGCAGGGCGACCAAACCCGCCATGAAGAGCAGCGCTCCCTGCCAGTCGAACGGCTCTTTGATTTGGGAAGGCTGATCGCGGCGGATGAAGCGGATGCTCAAGAGGAGGGCAATCAACCCTACCGGCAGGTTGATCAAAAAGACGGCGCGCCAGGAGAACTGGTCGGTGAGCCAGCCTCCCAGGGAAGGACCCACGGTCAGTCCAAGGTAAGTCATGGTCGCCTGCATCCCCAACGCCTGACCGCGTTGGGTGCTGGGAAAACTTTTGGTCAGGATGGCTGGCGAGTTGGCGGAGAGCATGGCGGCGCCCAAAGCCTGCAAACAACGGGCG
>JBBIPD010000347.1:0-3216 GCA_037443025.1 Chloroflexota bacterium | reverse complement strand
CCCGCGACGGGTTTGTGGGCTGAGTCGAATTGCGGTGGTTTTTGGGGAGTTGAACTGCGTAAAGCCGGTTATGACGGTTTATGGGTGACCGGTCGCAGCGAGCATCCGGTCTATTTATTCATCAACGATGGCAAAGTAAGCATCCATAAAGCCGACCACCTCTGGGGGATAGATACATATACGACCCAATCTGCAATAGAACGGGAGCTTGGTGTAGGAAAAGTCAGGGTTGCTGTCATTGGTCCTGCGGGAGAGGCGCTAATTCCATTTGCTCTCATACTGACAGACCATGGGCGCGTGGCTGGTCGAACAGGGATGGGGGCAGTCATGGGTTCCAAGAATTTGAAGGCGATCGCCGTACAGGGGCATGGTGAAGTTCCAGTTATAAATTTAAGCGCGTACCTGCCCTTGCGTTCGGAAGCAAATCGAAATTTACGCGCTGATGCTTTGGCAGGTGTGTTGCGCGAGTTGGGAACAGCGGGCGCTTCAGATTATTTCGATTACCTTGGGGAGATGCCAAAACGATATTTTCAAAAATCAATCTTTCCGGAAGCGAACAGGGTCTCGGGAGCGAGCGTAAAAGAAACGATTCTGGCAGGTATCAGCGCCTGCCATGCCTGTGTCATTGCCTGTGGGCGTGTGGTGAAATTGAATGATGGTGTAAAGAGAAAAGGACCGGAATATGAAACACTGGTGGGGTTTGGTCCAAACCTGTTGATTAGCGATCCGGTTTTCATCACCCGTATCGGAGAATTATGCGACCGTTTTGGAATGGATAGCATCAGCTTGAGTAATACCATTGGTTTGGCATTTGCGTTATATGAGAAGGGGATCATTACCGATGGGGATACCGGAAATCTGTGCTTGAAGTGGGGAGACCATGAAATTGTCGAGACGCTGGTACGTCAAACGATTAAGAAAGAGGGTATCGGGGGGATAATTGCCAGAGGAGCAAGAGAGCTTGGAAGATATTTCGGTGTTGAAGCAGAGGCTGTGCAGGTGAATGGTTTGGAGGTCCCTTACCATGACCCGCGTGGTGCGTCGGGTATGGCGATTGTTTATGCGACTTCCCCGCGGGGCGCCTGTCACAATCAATCGGATTATTTTCTGGTAGATATTGGTCAGGTGGAAACGAGTATTGGTCTGGAATTTCACTCCAGACAGGGTGGTGCAGAGAAATCAAGGAATGTCGCCAGACATCAGGATTGGCGAACGGTCTTCAACTCCCTGGTGTTGTGTTTGTTTGCCAATATCGCGCCAGAGACTCTGGTTGCCCTGGTGAACGCTGCCTGCGGTTTCGACTGGACTTTGGATGAGTTAATGCTGACTGGCGAGAGGGGGTGGAACTTGAAACGTGCGATCAACAACCGCCTTGGAGTCACCGCAATAAATGATCAGTTACCCAAAGCCTTTATGGAGCCTTTTGAAGATGCCTCGGATGATGGTTTTGTCCCAGATTTTGGCGCGATGCTCCAGAGTTATTACCTTGAGCGAGGCTGGGACCCACGGACCGGATATCCAAGTCGGGAGACATTGCAAAGGCTTGATTTGAATTGGGTGATACCTGATATTTGGAAAGATCAGTAAATATGGAGCAGATAAGCCAATGAAATTTGTTAGCGTTCAAGAGATGCTTGCAATCGAGCGTGAAGCGGATAAGAGCGGTTTATCCTACGCGATGATGATGGAAAATGCCGGACTTGGTCTGGCGAAAGTCGTCCATGACAGGTATCAATACCTGCATCCCGGTCCGGTATTGGGTCTGGTAGGATCGGGAAACAATGGCGGAGATACTCTTGTCGCGCTAATCCATCTAATCAGCTGGGGTTGGCAAACCAGGGTATATCTGGCGCGACCACGCCCAGAAGGGGACCCTTTATTGGTTCGTTATTTAGATTCGGGAGGGCTGGTATTCGATGGCGAAAGCGATACCTATTTCAATCAACTGTCCACCACAGTTAAGGAGTGCGTCATACTGCTCGATGGTGTTCTGGGCACGGGTATCCGCCTGCCTCTGAAGGGTAGGGTAGGGGAGGTATTGGCAGAAACAAAGAGAATCCTGGAGGATTCTGAACCGCGCCCGGTGGTGATTGCAGTTGACTGCCCCTCCGGGTTGGATTGCGACAGCGGAGAAGTTGCCCCAGAATCTTTTCCCGCCGATTTAACGGTAACCATGGCAGCAGTGAAAAGGGGAATCCTTGCATTTCCAGCCTATGAATATATAGGCGACCTGGAATTGGTGGATATCGGTTTGACAGAGGAATTGAATATCTGGCGTTCGATCTCCCGGTTTGTGGTTGATCACGAGTATGTCGAAAGCCATTTACCGAAGCGAAAGCTGGATGCGCATAAAGGGACTTTTGGAACTGCATTAATCATCGCTGGTTCGCGCAATTTTACGGGAGCGGCTCTCTTAGCCGGACAAGCGGCTTACCGTTCGGGTGCCGGTCTGGTGACATTGGCGGTCCCTGAAAATTTGCATCCGATGCTTGCGGGGCACTTTGTGGAGGCAACCTGGTTGCCCTTACCCCAAGAAGATGGAGCTATAGCGAGTTCCGCCGTAGAGGTTGTATTGAACCATCTCGGTCGAATAACAGCCATATTGATTGGACCAGGTTTTGGTCTGGCTGAGACAACCCAGGGATTTATTGCTGGTTTATTCAACCCCCCTGGTACAAGACATGCCCAAAATTCAGGCTCGGAACAAATCGCTGAGAGGGAATTGAACTTACGAAATTTAGTGATAGACGCAGATGGTTTGAAATTGTTGGCGAGTATTCCAAATTGGGCAAAGCTGTTACCTGCGCCAGCAGTGCTAACCCCGCATCCGGGAGAAATGTCTGTATTGACGGGGATTCCGGTGCGCGAGATACAGGCAGACAGGGTGGGGGTGGCGGAGCAATTTGCCCAGAAGTGGGGGCATGTCGTTGTTTTGAAAGGCGCTTTTACTATAGTCGCCTCACCTGATGGACAAACGGGCATCATCCCGGTGGCGTCTCCTGCCCTGGCGCGAGCGGGGACAGGCGATGTCCTGGCGGGCATGATTGTGGGATTACGAGCGCAAGGGGTGGATGCTTTCAACGCTGCTCTTTTGGGAAGCTATATACATGCCAAAGGGGGTGAGAGAGCGGCAGCAGTGCTGGGGAACACGGCTGTCGTTTTAGCCGGAGATGTGCTACAAGGGATTATTGATGTGATGGCTTCACTCTCAAATGG
>JBBIPD010000346.1:0-3216 GCA_037443025.1 Chloroflexota bacterium | reverse complement strand
TGAAGGGGATTATCTTAGCTGGAGGTCGGGGTACCCGCCTCTACCCGCTGACCAAGTCAATCAGCAAACAGTTGCTGCCCGTCTATGACAAGCCAATGATTTATTACCCGCTATCGCTGTTGATGCTTGCCGGCATCCGGGAGATTTTAATCATCAGCACGCCCGAAGCGCTGCCCATCTTTCGCATGCTCCTCGAGGATGGTAGCCAATGGGGGCTGCGCTTCAGTTATACCGAGCAGGCTGAACCGCGCGGCTTGGCGGATGCCTTTTTGGTGAACCCCGACTTCCTGGAAGATCAGCCCGCCTGCCTGATCCTGGGAGACAACATCTTCTTTGGCACCTCCCTCCCTGAAAAATTGCGTAACGCCGCCAAACTCACCGAAGGCGCTTTGATTTTTGCTTACCCCGTGCGCGACCCCCAAAGATACGGCGTGGTCGAATTTGATGACCAGGGACGCGTCCTGAGCATTGAGGAGAAACCAGCCAAACCGCGCTCGAATTTCGCCGTGCCTGGTTTATATTTCTACGATAACCAGGTGCACCAACTCGCCTCGAGCCTTAAGCCATCCGCGCGTGGAGAATTGGAGATCACCGATCTGAATCGACTCTATCTCGAAATGAAACAGTTGCGCGTGGATGTCCTTGGTCGCGGCACCGCCTGGCTGGACGCAGGCACCCACGAATCTCTGCTCCAGGCAGCCAATTTCATCCAGGCAGTCGAAGAACGCCAGGGGATGATGATCTCTTGCCCTGAAGAAATCGCCTATCGAATGGGGTTCATCAGCCGCGAGCAACTTTATACCCTGGCGCAAGCGATGAACACCAATGAGTATGGGAAGTATCTCTTGAGGTTGATTGACGAAGAACAAGGGTATTGGAAGTGACCGATTGATATGATGCGCATCCTCCTTCTCGGCAAATTCGGTCAGCTTGGCTGGGAGCTGCAGCGTTGTCTTGGGTCGCTGGGCAAAATCACAGCCGTGGACTATCCAGAGATTGACCTCTCCCATCCGGAACAAATCCCCCCACTCGTGCGCCAGGTGAAGCCTGAGGTCATCGTCAACGCCAGCGCTTATACTGCGGTGGATCGCGCCGAGAGTGAACCCGAGCTTGCCCATGCCATCAACGCAATCACCCCCGGTGTTCTGGCTGAAGAAGCGCGGGCGCAAGGCGCTGCATTGATTCACTATTCCACGGATTATGTCTTCGACGGAAGCCAAAGGCGCCCCTACCTCGAGTCAGACTCACCGAACCCGCTCCGCGTCTATGGGCAAAGCAAGCTGGAGGGGGAACGCGCGGTTCAACATGTTGGCGGCGCGTATTTAATTTTGCGCACGAGCTGGGTGTATAGCCTGCGTCGAGACAGTTTTGTCACCAAAGTGCTGAGCTGGTTGCGCCAACAGAAGACATTGCGCGTGGTAGACGACCAGGTCAGCAATCCCACCTGGGCGCGCATGCTGGCAGAGGTGACCGCCCAGCTTTTGGCAAAAGCTGGCGCGCGCCCTGTGGAGTGGGTGAGCCAATATTGCGGCTTATACCATCTGGCTGGCTCTGGTTACACCAGCCGCCTGGATTGGGCTAGGGCAATCCTGGAGGCAGACCCCCATAAAGAGGAACAACTCACCCAGGAGATATTGCCCGCCCATACCGCTGATTTTCCCACCCCAGCCCAGCGCCCACTTTTCTCAGCGCTGGATTGCCAGCGGTTCACCGATATTTTCAACCTGAGTTTGCCAGACTGGCGCGAGGCGCTTGCTCTGGCAATGGCAGAAATCCCGTAACACCCACCTCTTTCCTGGCATTTTTATGTCCAATTCAGCCGATTACCCGGTGAATAAAGCAGTCGCCTATTCTCTGGCTCCTTGGGATCACGTCCTGGCTTACCTTCGTTTCGTTGCTCCTTGGGAAAGAGCCGGCATACAACCCATCCAGGGCAACCTGAATGGGCAAATCTACCCGGATAAAGTCTCAGAAGCAGACGTCGTCCTGCTCCAACGCGATTTTCCAGCCCACATCGTCGCTTATGAGGAGATAACTGCTCTTGCCCGAGCCCAAGCCAAACCGGTGGTGTTGGATTTAGACGATTTGCTGCTGGATTTACCGCAAGACCACCCCGACCGCTTGAACCACCATTACGCCGGTAAATTGTTCCCCATCTTGCGCGCCCTGCTCGAAGCGGACCTGGTCAGTGTCAGCACCACCCAGCTTGCAGATGTTTTGCGACCCATGAATCCAAATATCCTGGTGCTACCAAATTGCATTGATGAGCGCGTCTGGCGCCTCACCCCCAGGAGAGAATCAAGCCGGGACAAAACCCCCATCACAATCGCCTTCATGGGCGGCGATTCCCATCTGCCTGATTTTGAGCCCCTGCTTTCAATCCTGGTGGAGATTCTCACAACCTATCAGGGGCAGGTTATCATAAAGTCCGTCGGCATGCAATTGCCGCCAGCCCTGCTAGGTCTCAAGAACGCCGAGGCAATCTCCTTTCTGTTTAACTACCCCGGCTATGTCAATTTCGTCCAACAGCAGGATTTTGATCTGGCTATTGCGCCTTTGGAGGACAATCTTTTCAATCGCTGTAAAAGTCCGATTAAATATCTGGAATACAGCGCCCTGGGAATCCCGGGAGTGTACAGTAACCTGCCGCCTTATTCAAGCCTGATCAAACATGGAGAAAACGGTTTCCTGGCGTCAAATCCAGAAGAATGGCGCCAGGCGATCCTTTGCCTTATCGAAGACCCACAATTGCGCTGGAAAATGGGTCAGGCGGCTCAGGAGACCGTTCGACGTGATTGGCTGCTCGGCAATCATGCCCAGGACTGGCTTGACGCCTATCGGTTTGCCGCATCGCGAATGGGGCAGCAACGCCAACAAGCCACCTTACCGCTGCGCCTCTTTGCCGACCTGACCCACCAAAACCGGCTCTGGGAAGAAGAACTGGAAACCCGCCTGCAAGAAAAAGAGAACGAAACCCGCCAGCTTGCCCAAAAGCTGATAGAAAAAGAGCAATATATCGCCGCTCTCTCCGAACAGATTAACCTGCTGCGCCGGGGATTCCTGGCGAAAATCAATCTGGGTGTGCGGCGTCTCAGCGCCCGATTCGCTTCAAAGAGCGGCGATCGGACTGCTCAAAAATCGTAGCCTGGCAGGCGCACTCTGAGAGACAACCGAATGAATCGTCAATCCGACAGCGATAAAGGCGTGATAGCCTAT